>JAIRNJ010000179.1 GCA_031258115.1 Treponema sp.
AAAGGCAACATCATTCCGGTTGCGATGAGTTTCCGCTGGCCTGTCAAACGGCCCATAACCTGTTACGAAGAGCGTCTCAAGCCCTCCGAACCCATGGTTACCAGGGTCCGGCTTATCGATACCTTCTTCCCCGTGGCCAGGGGCGGCACCTACTGTATCCCCGGCCCCTTCGGAGCGGGTAAAACCGTACTGCAGCAGATCACCAGCCGCCATGCGGATGTGGACATCGTGATCCTTGCGGCCTGCGGCGAGCGGGCCGGCGAGGTTGTTGAAACCCTCAAGGAATTTCCCGAACTCACCGATCCCAGGACGGGACGCTCCCTCATGGAACGGACTGTAATCATCTGTAACACCTCTTCCATGCCTGTTGCCGCCCGTGAAGCTTCCGTGTACACCGCGGTAACCCTGGCGGAATATTACAGGCAGATGGGGCTTAATGTCCTCCTTCTTGCCGATTCCACAAGCCGCTGGGCCCAGGCTATGCGTGAAATGTCCGGCCGTCTTGAGGAGATTCCCGGTGAGGAAGCCTTCCCCGCATACCTTGAATCCACCATTGCCAGTTTCTATGAACGGGCCGGTATTGTGCGGCTTCGGGACGGCTCTGTAGGTTCGGTAACCATCGGCGGAACGGTCAGCCCTGCGGGCGGTAACTTTGAAGAGCCGGTTACCCAGGCGACCCTCAAGGTTGTCGGCGCCTTCCACGGTCTCTCCCGTGAACGTTCCGATGCCCGTAAATTCCCCGCCATCCACCCTCTGGATTCATGGTCGAAATATTCGGGTATCATAGCGGCCGAAAAGGTTGCCTACGCCCACAGTTTCATGAGGCGGGGCAGTGAAGTCGAGCAGATGATGAAGGTTGTCGGCGAAGAAGGCACCAGTATTGACGACTATATCATCTACCTCAAGGGTGAACTCATCGATTCAGTCTACTTTCAACAGAACTCCTTCGATGCGGTAGACGCCGCGGTAAGCCCTGAACGGCAGGCCCACACCTTCGGCATCCTGCTTTCCATCATGGCATCCAAATTCAGCTTCCCCGACAAGAACGAAGCCCGTACCTGGTTCAACCGGCTGCGCCAGAAATTCCTGGACTACAACGGCTCCGAATGGCAGAATGAACGTTTTGTTTCCCTGGAAAAGGAAGTAAAGGAAACGGTTTCCTCAAAGGCCGAGGGAACAGACCCCGCAGCGGCAAAATTCCTGGCATAGGATAAGGATGTAAATCATGAAAAAGGTATATAGCAAGATAGAATCCATCACGGGAAGCGTTATCACCGTCCGGGCCGAAGATATCCGTTACGGCGACCTTGCCGAGGTGGATACCGCATTCGGCACTTCCCTTGCGGAGGTGAACCGCCTTGAGAACGATCTCGTTTCCCTGCAGGTCTTTGCCGGAGGCCGGGGTATCTCCACAGGCGACACGGTACGTTTCCTCGGCCACCCCATGCAGGTCTCCTTTTCGGAAAACCTCATGGGCCGGGTCTTCTCCGGTTCAGGAAAGCCCCGCGACAGGGGGCCCGGCCTTCACGAAAACCTGATTCCCATCGGCGGGCCTTCCGTTAACCCGGCCCGGCGCATCATACCCCGGCGCATGATCCGTACCGGTATCCCCATGATCGACCTCTTCAATACCCTTGTGGTAAGCCAGAAGCTCCCGATCTTTTCGGTTTCCGGGGAACCTTACAACGAACTTCTGGCCCGCATCGCCATGCAGGCTGAAGTTGACGTTATCATTCTGGGGGGCATGGGCCTTAAATACGACGATTACCTCTTCTTCAAAGATACCCTGGAGGAGGGGGGAGCCCTCTCCCGCACGGTAATGTTCGTCCATACCGCGAGCGACCCCACAGTCGAATGCCTCATGATCCCCGACATGTCCCTTGCGGTAGCGGAACAGTTCGCGTTGCAGGGCAAGGATGTACTGGTTCTTCTTACCGATATGACTAACTTTTCCGATGCAATGAAGGAAATTTCGATTATCCAGGAGCAGGTGCCTTCAAACCGCGGCTACCCCGGCGACCTCTACAGTCAGCTTGCCAGCCGTTACGAAAAGGCCGTTGACTTTGATACCGCAGGCTCCATCACGATCCTCGGAGTTACCACCATGCCCGGCGACGACGTGACTCACCCGGTACCGGACAACACGGGCTACATCACGGAAGGCCAGTACTACCTCAAGAACGGCCGTATCGAGCCTTTCGGTTCCCTGTCCCGGCTTAAGCAGCAGGTTAACGGCAAGACCAGGGCCGATCACCGCGCCCTGATGGACGGCATGATCAAGCTCTATTCCGCATACAAGGACACCATGGAGAAGAAGGCCATGGGCTTTATCATGACCCCCTGGGACGGGAAGCTCCTCAAGTACGGGGATATGTTTGAAAAGCAGATGATGGATCTTTCGGTGAATATCCCCCTGGAACGGGCGCTGGACTTGGGCTGGGAGATCCTTGCCGAATGTTTCAGTCCCGAAGAAACGGGTCTGAGGACAGAGCTTATCAGCAAGTTCTGGCCTGAGCAAAAAGCGTAGCTTTTTTCACATTTTGTGTATGAGGAACCATGGCTAAAGTAAGGCTCACCAAAAACGAGCTTAAAAAACAGAAAGACTCCCTCAAGATGTACCAGCGCTATCTGCCTACCCTGATGCTCAAGAAACAGCAGCTTCAGGCGGAGATACGTCTTACGGAGATACGGATCAAGGAACTTCTCGACGAGAAGGAGCGTATCGATCAGTCTTTCAGAACCTGGATTGCCGTGTACGGCGAAAAGGGCATTTTCTATCCGGGGCTGGTAAAGATAGCGAATCTGAAAACCGCCCAGGGAAATATAGCCGGTGTGGCGATTCCTATTTTTGAAGGCGCCGAATTTGTCGTGGAAAGCTACGACCTTGTCGTCACCCCCCTCTGGCTGGACGCGGCGGTGGAAAAGATGCAGCAGGTTCTGCTCCTGGATCTTGAAGCCGGCATCGTCGAGGAGCAGCGCAAGAGGCTGGATCATGAACTGCGGATCACAACCCAGCGGGTCAACCTCTTTGAGAAGATCAAGATTCCGGAAACCAAAGGAAGCATCAAGAAGATCCAGGTATACCTGGGCGACCAGCAGACTTCCGCCGTAGTACGGGGAAAAATCGCCAAACGGGGCCTTGCCAGGGCGAATCAGGGGAGCGCCGAATGACAGTATCAATGCAGCGCGGTCAAGCGCAGTCAAGCCGGACATGGAGGGAAACTCCATGATTGTACCCATGAAGAAACTCACCCTTGTGGTGATGGATAGATACCGGGAAAGCTCCCTCAAGATTCTCCGGGAACTGGGAGTGCTGCACCTGGAGCGCAAAACCGTTTCCTCCGAACACTTGAACAGGCTTCTCGACAAGAAAAACCGTATCGATAATGCCCTGGCCCTTCTTCTGCCCTATGTTTCGGCCAGGAAGAAGGCGGGGAATGAAGTTCCGCCCCCCCCTGCAATTTCCGCTCACCGCAGAAGTGAGGATCGCGCCGCTGAATTCTACTCCGCCGATGCGGTGGATGCGGAGAACCGGACGGATCTGGTAACTCATATCCTCAACCTGGGAGAGGAACGGAAGAATTTCCAGGAGCGCTTTGCCGCCGAAAGCCGGGAACGGAGCCGCATAGAGCCCTGGGGCGAATTCAATCCTGCCGATTTTGCCTGTCTGGAAGAACAGGGCCTTAAACTCTACCCCTACGAGCTTTCCTGGAAAACCTATGAAAGCCTTAAAGACGATGTAAAACTCATCGTTCTGGGAAAAGAAAAAACCATTGTTTACGCACTGGCGGTAGGGGAGCCCATTCCGGGAGAGAGCCCCTTTAGCCTGCCTGAATGTTCCCTTTCGGAACTGGATAGATCCATGGCGGAGATTCAGGATCATCTGGCGGAGATAGAGCGGCAGTTTGAAAGGCTTCCCAAGCGCAGGGCGGTACTGGAAAAGGAAAAGGCTGAAAACGAGTCCCGTATCGAGTTTGAAATCGCCGTTTCCGGCATGGAAAAGATGGATACGGACGGTATGGAGTCTCCCCTGGCGGACGGGCTCAGGGTTTCCTGGATTAGCGGCTACCTTCCCGCGGAGGATCTGGGACTGGTAAAACGGGCCGCGGCGGAGCACGGCTGGGCATTCATGGCCGGCGATCCTTTGCCGGATGACGATGTGCCTACAAAGCTCAAGAACAACAAACTGGTAAGCCTTATCAATCCCCTGACCGACTTTCTTGAAGTTACGCCGGGTTACAATGAAGTGGATATTTCAGGCTGGTTCCTTTTTTTCTTTGTCATTTTTTTCGGAATGATTTTTGGCGATGCTTTCTACGGCGCTCTGATTTTGCTCGCCGGTATCGTGGGTGTCATCAAGACAGCCAAAAAAGGCGTTCCCCCGGTACTCAAGCTGCTCCTTCTCCTGGGCTTTTCCAATTTTGTGTGGGGCGTGCTGACCTGTTCCTGGTTCGGCCTTGAAATAGAAAAGCTTCCGCTTTTTTTACAGAACATATCCCTGCCGCTTATTTCCAATGTAAAGGCGGCTCAGGCCGAGTTGGCCGGTCAGACTGTTCTGGCTGCCCGCTACAGAGGCATCGTTCAGCAAAATCTGATGATTTTCTGTTTTTCCCTTGCCCTGTTGCAGCTTTCCATAGGACACATCCTTGCGATTATCAAGGTGAAGAGCCCCAAGGCCCTGGGGGATGTAGGTTCCCTGGCTATGCTGGCGGGAATGTACTTTATAGTGCTTTCCCTGATAGCCAGCAATGAATACCGGCGCATTCCCCTTGTTATGCCGGCTGTGTATGTCTTTGCGGGCGGTTTTTTCCTGAACTTTCTATTCGCCAACTATGAGGGGAGTTTCCGCCTCTCGGTTTTGGAAAGCTGCAAGAATTTTATTTCGGTAGTACTCGGCATTGCCAATGTGTTTTCAGATATTATGTCCTATATCAGGCTTTGGGCGGTCGGCCTTGCGGGAGCGGCAATCGCCTCTACGGTAGATACCATGGCCGGGCCCATGCTGGGGCATTTTATCCTGTTTATCTTCGGGATAATTCTTTTGGTGTTCGGCCATGGCCTTAACCTCGTCCTGAATGTATTGTCCGTACTGGTACATGCTGTCCGCCTGAATACCCTGGAGTTTTCGGGCCATGCCGGACTTACGTGGGCCGGTCATGCGTATAAACCGTTTGCTAAAAGGTAGTTCGCAGGCGCGAATTATTAAGGAGTTTCCTGTGGAAACCCCATTATAAATTAAGAATTCAGAGGAGAAAGGTATGAACTTAGGCTTATTAGGTGCAGGTCTTGTGATGGGTATTTCCGCGGTGGGCTCGGCAATCGGAATCGGTATTGCCGGTCAGGCGGTAATCGGCGCATGGAAAAAATGCTATATCAATAATAAACCGTCGCCGATGACCCTGCTTGCCTTCGGCGGAGCGCCCTTAACCCAGACCTTCTACGGTTTTATATTGGGCTTGCTCTTTATGAAACCCGCCGCGATTGCCAATCCTGAAAGCGGAGCCCTCTACCTCGGCATGGGCCTTGCCTCGGGTTTTGCCATTGCTTTTTCCGCCATTTCCCAGGGTAGGGCGGGAGCGGCCGGCGCCGACGCCGCAGGCGAAACCGGTAAGGGCTTTGTCAATTACATGATGATAGTCGGTATCTGCGAAACCGTCGCCATTTTCGCGATGGTTCTCTCGATGATCAGTCTTTGAAAGAAGTATTTAACCGCGAAGTCACGCACAGTTGAAGAAGAGGCTTGTTCCAAAACCCGGACCGGTTTCGGAACAGGCTCATTCGGCTTTGAGGTTAACTATTTTTGTGTTTATCCGGTTAGCAGGTGTCCGGCACTACGCAGGTAATCAGGATTGGCGGGTTTGAACATGTAAAACCTGTCCTTATCGGAGGCGATCATCCCGTGCTTATACAGACCATGTGGAAAGACCGCCTTTCTTTTTCGGATCTTGAAGACAAAGCCGCCAAAGTCCTGATTGAGCGGATCGATGCCCTTGCCGCCATGGGCTGCGGTCTGCTCCGTTTTGCCGTTCCGGACATGGAAGGTGCCGGGATTCTGGGGCGCCTCTCTTCCATGGTTTCCCTGCCCTTTACGGCGGACATTCATTTTGATTATAAGATTGCCCTCCGCTGTCTCGATTTTCCCATTGCAAAGATCCGCATCAATCCCGGCAATATAGGCGGCACGGATAAGGTCCGCCGGGTACTGGAAAAGGCGGCGGACAGGGGAGTGCCCATCCGCATCGGGGTGAATGCGGGAAGCCTTCCCCTGGATTTGAGACAGCTTGTCGATTCAGGCGGCCTCGATCCTGCGGCAGCTCTGGTGGAAGCCGCGGAACGCGAACTTGCCGTGTTTGATCAATGTGGCTTTACCGCCGTTCTGGTATCCATGAAGGCTTCCTCGGCTGCCCGGACCATGGAGGCGAACCGGCTTTTTGCCTCCCGCCGCGATGCCCCCCTCCACATAGGCGTTACCGAGGCGGGCCCCCTGATAGCCGGGGTAGTCCGCAATACAACGGCTCTGGTTCCCCTGCTCAGTGAGGGCATGGGGGATACGATACGGATCTCCCTTTCCGATACGCCTGAAAACGAAGTTATCGCCGCCAAGGAGATCCTCGCCTCCGCGGCTGAAATTGCCGCGGCGGAGGGCAGGGAAGAGGCCGCAAGACGTCTCAGGCAGCCTGCGGTCACCATTATTTCCTGTCCCCGCTGCGGAAGGCACAGTTTCGATACCCACGCCTTTACGGAACGCTGGATGCCCAGGTTGTACGGCATGAAGAAGAGTCTTACCCTTGCGATCATGGGCTGCGCGGTTAACGGCCCCGGAGAGGCCCGTCATGCGGATCTTGGTATCACCGGGGCGGGGGACAAGGTTCTCATTTTCCGCCATGGAAAAGTTATCCGCACCGTCGATGCCGAAGATGCCGATACTGTATTTGCAGAGGAATTGAATGGCGGATAGACTGAGCGTAAAAGGCAAGCGGATTCTTTTTTTCATCATTATGGTTTCTTTAGTCTCCGTCTTATATGCCCAGAGGCAGCTTGAACAGCCCTGGTGGTATACCCTGGAACAGGGAAAACAGGCCTTCCGCTCCGCCTCCTACGGGGACGCCCTTCTCAGCTTTGAAGACGCCCGCAGGCAGAGACGGCAGATGTATACCCGCCTGGAGACCGAGTTTATCACCCTCCTTTCCCTCCCCGAAGTCCGCCGCCTGGGAGATTCCCTGGAACTGGTTGAACAATTCATCAAAGACAGAAACTACAGTGAAGCCGGAGAAGCCCTTCGGGAACTGTACTACAGGGTTCCCCGTTCCGGCTTTAACAATTCCGTGCAGGCTGCCCTGACCGGGCTCGGCAGGCTCAAAGACTACCCCGAGGCGGAATACTGGATCGGAGAAACCTACCGCAGCGAGGGGGAACTGGGAATAGCCATCAATCAGTATCAGAAGGCTCTTGCCCAGCGCCTGCTTCTTGAAAATTCAGATCTTGAACTGGAGCTTCTTTACAAAATTGCCGAACTGCGCCGTGTGCGGAGAGAGTATCCTGAAATGGAAAAAGTGCTTCTGGGTATCCTTCTCGACATTCCCTCAGGCGGAGAAACAGCCCGGGACAGCCTCTGGAATCAGGATTCCGGCACTTTTGCCAGACAGGCCATGATGCGTACACTGGAACGGGACGGTTTCAGCCGTTTTTTCACCCTTTACCGCTACAATAACCGGGATGTGGAAAAGGCCCACCGGCTTCTGGGCTTCTTCTTCTACAGTTCCGGCAGGCATAATTCAGCCCCGGATCACCTGATGTTTGCCTTTCTGATTCAGAATTCCCTCATCATGGAAGAACTTATCCGCAGCCGCTTTGACTTTAGTTTTAGCTCACTCGATGATCTTATGGCGGAACTGAAAACCCGCCCCAATCTTCTCCAATATATCGAAGAAATCGAATACTATAAAACCGCCTACTACCTTGCCGCCTCCCTCTATGCCGCGGGGAAAACCCTCCCCGCGCGGGAACTGTGGACCTTCCTCTCCCGGCAGGCCGGCGCAGGAGAGTGGGCCGTCCGTTCCTCAGGCCAACTGGAAAAACCCTACATAGAACGACCGCTGGAAAACTGG
Source organism: Treponema sp. (assembly GCA_031258115.1). Classification (GTDB taxonomy): domain Bacteria; phylum Spirochaetota; class Spirochaetia; order Treponematales; family Breznakiellaceae; genus JAIRNJ01. The sequence goes on from JAIRNJ010000179.1 coordinate 8,109, forward strand.
TGATATACGCCCGGACGGGGTGTGTACAAAAAACGGATGCCTCAAAGGTCTAAAGCCCTGCGGATATTCCCATAAATGCAAGGATGCCCCTTGGCAGTTTCTTCCGTAACATCGTATATTCTTACTATTTTATAAATGTATAGCGATTTTTCAACACCAATATCATGAAAAGGTCCCTGCGGTAAATTATAGTAAAAATGGAGATCAGAGGAAGTAATATGAAAATTGGAAAAAAACTAATCATAATGATTCTGGCCCTCGCCTTTTCCGGAGTCGGTATCCTCCTGGGAACTGTTTTAAATATTTCTCAGAAACAGATTGCCAGGCTGACTGATAATGAACTGAAAAATTTGGGAAAGTTTGAGGCCGCCGATGTCGTGGCATGGATGAGCGGTCATCTTAGCATGCTCAGATCCCTGGTACGCTCAATGGAAGCCTATGAAGAACTTGAACCTTCCTGGCGCCGTTTAGTTTTTAATCTGATGCTAAAAACACAGGCCGAAAAAAACCCGGATATTGCGGCTATCTGGGTCTGCTGGGAGCCGAATACCCTGGACGGCATGGATACCCAATACGCCAATACCCCCGGGACGGATAAGTCCGGCCGCTTCATCTCCTACTGGGCACGGACACCTGAGGGGCCCAAGTTATCGGCGTTTGTGGACAACGAGCTTAGCGGTCCGGGGGATCCCTACCTCATCCCCAGGAAAACCGGAAAAGAAGCTATTATGGAGCCTTATTTTCATGATATCAACGGAACCGATACCCTGATTACGAGTCTGAGTGTGCCGGTAAAAAAGGACGGCAGGACTGTCGCCGTCACGGGTATCGATATCGCACTGTCCAGAATTCAGGGCGGGGTGGTGAATATTAAGCCCTATGAAGGCAGTTTCGCTGCGATTTTTACCAACAACGGCATGGTAGCCGGCCATTTTGATCCTTCCAGGATCGGAAAATCCATGACTGTCACCGAAGCGGCTACCGTGGGCAGCAATATGCCCGATTTTGTACAAGCCGTAAAAACAGGTTCCCTGTACTCCTTCTCAAGTTCTGCTGATGGCAATAACATAAAAAACAGCTTTAGGATCATCAACATCCCTATCCCCATAGGCGAAACCGGCACTCCATGGGCGCTGTCACTGGGGATACCTCAAGAGATTATCAACGATCCGGTTTTAAGGATGGTCAGGGTAAGTGTTATCATAAGCGTGGTAATGTTCCTGGTCATAGCCATGGTAGCCTTCCTGATCGCCCGTTCCATCAGCCGCCCCCTCAAGCAGATGGGGAGCGTCTTCGACTGTCTCGGAGAAGGGGATTTAACCAAACGGGTGAATATAAAACGCAGGGATGAAATCGGGGATATCGCAAAGATCTTTAACGAAACCGTTGATAAGATCAAAAACCTCGTGCTCACTATCAAAAACCAGAGCGCTACACTTTTTGACATCGGGAACGAACTTGCCGGCAATATGACCGAAACCGCCACAGCGGTCAACGAAATCACCGCCAATATCCAGAGCATTAAGGGCCGGGTCATCAACCAGTCGGCCAGTGTTACCGAAACCAACGCGACTATGGAGCAGATCACCGTTAACATCGAAAAGCTGAACGAGCTTGTGGATCGCCAGGGAGAAAGCGTCGCCCAGTCTTCTTCCGCTATCGAGGAAATGCTTGCCAATATCCAGTCCGTTTCGCAGACGCTGTCCAAAAACGCAGGTAACGTCAAAGAACTGATGGAAGCCTCCGAGGTAGGGCGCTCGGGCCTGCAGGAAGTGGCTTCGGATATCCAGAGGATAGCCCAGGAATCGGAAGGGCTTCTGGAAATCAACGCGGTAATAGAGAACATCGCAAGCCAGACGAACCTTCTGTCCATGAATGCCGCCATAGAGGCGGCCCACGCCGGAGAAGTGGGGAAAGGTTTCGCCGTGGTAGCCGATGAGATACGGAAGCTGGCTGAAAATTCCGGTGAACAGTCCAAGACGATTTCCGAGGTACTCAAGAAAATCAAAGACTCAATTGACAAAATAACGAAGTCCACCGACGGCGTCCTAAACAAGTTTGAGGCCATAGACGGCGGGATCAAGACCGTTGCGGATCAGGAGGGAAACATCCGGAACGCCATGGAGGAACAGGGCGTCGGGAGCAAGCAGATCCTGGAAGCCATAGGCCAGTTGAACGAAGCAACCCAGATGGTTAAAAACGGTTCAAACCAGATGCTTGAAGGAAGCGAACAGGTAATCCAGGAGAGCCGGAACCTGGAATCTGTAAGCCAGGAGATAAGCAACGGGATGAACGAAATGGCCGTCGGCGCGGATCAGATCAACTCGGCTGTGAACCATGTCAATAGCATCAGCGTCGAAAACAAGGGAAGCATTGACATACTGATGAAAGAAGTGGCCAAATTTAAGATAGAATAGAGCCTGCCGGCTTGACGTTTTTCCACGCATCCGCCCCTTTCCTGAATTGACATTGACGCCCATATATAGTATCTTATGTTTACCGAACCGGCAAAACGGAAGGCGTTGCTTTACCTCCGGTTTTATGCACCGCTATACGCGGCAGATAGAGGAGTAAGCCATGGCCCAGGCCAGTAAAAACTCACGTACTTCCAGCGCCACCCAGAAATTCTTTTGTTCCTGCGGCGGAGAAGTCAAGATGAAGACTCTTTTTGAAAACGGAAAGGTCAAGAATATAGCCGAATGCGATAAATGTAAGCGCACGGAACGCCGTCCTTCGGATTTTCAGTGAGGCATTGTCTATCCGGGCTCTGTCTATAATGAGGACACAGAGGCTGTTCCAAAAACTCCGGTTTTTGGGACGGTTTTGTTATTTAATTTGTATAATTGGGGGTTATTTTGGCGGCTAAAAAGAGTTCTGCTGAAAAGCGTCACCGGCAAAGCGAGGAACGCCGGCTCAGGAACAAGGCGGTAAAAAGCGCCGTCAGGACGAGTGTAAAAAAGTTCGTGGCTTCCGCCCGGAAGAAAGATACGGTGGAGGCTGAGGCGGCATTGAAGGATATGATCAAGCGGATCGATACTGCCGCCGGGAAAGGCATTATCAAGAAGAATTCGGCGGCCCGCAAGAAATCCAGAATGCAGCGGCTTTTTAATTCCATAAAGACAGCATAATATCCACCGGGGGCCTCTGTGGCGGCGGGAAAGTATACCAAAGCGGAAATTGTCGATTCAATTTATGACAAGACCGGTATAAACCGCGGCGAGATACGAAATGTCATCGATCTTTTTATTAATGAGCTAAAAGAGGCTCTCGCCCAGCGCCGGGTAATTGAATTACGGAAATTCGGTACTTTTGAAATCAAGGTGCGCAAGGGCCGCAAGGAAGCGAGAAATCCCAAAACCGGAGAGCTTTTTACCGTTCATTCTCATGGCATTGTTTCTTTCAGGCCCGGGCAGGAATTGAAACAGGAGGTATGGAATTTGGTGAACGAGTATCCTGACAGCACTTTCACGGCTTCCTTTGCGGCTGCGGCCGCGGAACCGGTTTCAGATTATGTCTCCTCCAAATCCGCTCCGGAAGGACAGGAACAAGACTATTCGGATAAAGCTGAAAATGCACACCGGTAAAAGACATGGTTTCCTTATAGCCCAGCTTGTCAATCTGGCGCTTATGATCGCCGCTTCTCTCCTTTTTGCGGCGTCGTTCCCCAATCTTCTCGTCGAAAAGGGCATTCCCCTGCTGGCCTGGATTGCCTATGTGCCGGTTTTTCTTCTGATAAGCCGGGCAGGGCCGGGCGCCGCCATCCTCTGGGGCGCTCTCTACGGTTACAGTGCCTATGGCCTCTTTAATTACTGGCTCAGCGTCTTTCATCCTCTGGCGGGGCTTATCGTGGGGCTCATATATCTGGTGTATCTGGCCCTGCTCTTTGGTTTTCTCAAGCTGGCGGAGATGATTTTTGACAAAAAAGCCTGGCTTGTCCAGTTTTTTATCTGGCTTGCCTATGAATACCTCCGGACAAAAGGCTTCCTGGGCTATCCTTACGGTATTACAGGCTACTCTCAGTGGACCCTCATCCCGCTGATTCAGATTGCCTCTGTCTTTGGGGTCTGGGGGGTCTCCGCTTTGGTGGTTTTCCCCTCCGTGTGGCTGGGCGGCGCCCTTAAAAAATGGAATTTTGAAGGCGGTTTTGCCGGATTTTGCGGTTCCCTGCGGGAATTTTTCTTCCGGGAATGGATTTCCCTTTCTCTCTGGGCCCTGTGTCTTATGGCGGCCCTGGTCTACGGTTTTACGAAACCCGCGGATTTTTCAGCGTATCCCCAAGTCAATATTGCGCTGGTGCAGCATAACACCGATCCCTGGCGGGGCGGCATTGAAGAGTACAGGCAGAACTATCAGGTTCTCCGCCGCCTTTCCGATGAGGCCCTCTCCGCGGAGCCGAAGCCCGACCTTGTGGTATGGTCTGAAACCGCCTTTGTCCCCCGGATCTACTGGCATGAAACCTACAGGGACGATCCCCCTTCCTGGGATCTGATAAAAGAGCTTTTGAATTATCTTGCACAGCAGGATGTTCCTTTCCTTATCGGTAACGACGATGCGGTTAAGGATCCTGTACTCAACCCCAGGGCGGAAGAGGACTACCGGGTGGATTACAACGGAGTCCTCCTCTTCGAGAAGGGGAAGCTTACCACGCGTTACCGGAAACTCCATCTGGTACCCTTTACCGAGCATTTTCCCTATGAAAGGCAGCTCCCCTGGATCTACAATGCCCTGTTAAACGCCGATACCCATTTCTGGGAGAAGGGGAAAGAGGCCACGGTTTTTTCCATTCCCGCAAGGGGGGAGAGGCCCGGTTTTAGCTTTTCAAGCCCGATCTGTTTTGAGGATACCTTCGGCTATCTCTCCCGGCTCTTTGTGCGGGGCGGCGCGGATCTAATCGTAAACCTTTCCAACGACGCATGGTCTGCCAGCCTTCCTGCCCAGAACCAGCATCTTTCCATGGCGGTGTTCCGGGCGGTGGAAAACCGGCGTTCCATGGCCCGTTCAACCGCTTCCGGTCAGACCTGCGGCCTGGATCCTTCGGGTAGAATCCTGGCAATGGCGCCTCCCTTTGAAGAAGCCTGGATTACCGTCTCCCTGCCCCTGGTCAATGACAGGGACACCCTCTATACCCTGTACGGGGACTATCCGGGAATCTTTTTTGCGGGTATAGCCCTGATCCTGTTGACCATCGGGCTGTTTCGTCGTATACTGTCTTTAATACGAAAAATCTTTCCTTCTCACGATCTTATGTAAGGATGGATGTGATGGACGCCCGAAAGAAGATACTCATAGTGGATGATGAAAAGCTCAACCTTGAGTTCTTCGAAGTTATGCTTTCAAAATTAGGTTTCACCGTTGAAGAAGCAAAGGACGGTGTGGAGGCTTTGGAGAGCCTCAAGCGTTTCTATCCGGATCTGATACTTCTCGATAATATCATGCCCCGGATGTCCGGCTGGGAACTGACCAAGATTTTGAAAAACGATGAAAAGTACGCTTCGATTCCCATCATCATGTTTTCCGCCATGGATGATGTAAAGGACAAGGTTGCCGGTTTTGAACTGGGTATTGACGACTATATCACCAAACCTTTTAACTTTTCCGAAGTTTTGGCGCGGATCAAGGCGGTATTGAGGAACCGGGAACTTTTTGCCCAGATTGCGGTGCGGGAATCCAGGCTTTCCCTGGCGGAAGAACTCAATACCGATATAAAAAATGCCCTGGTACGTTTTGTAAAGAGTATCGACGGCCTTGATGAACTCATCGCTGTGGTAAAAGACAATCCTGAGGCCATAAAGGAACGGGTAGGGCAGATTTCGGAAAAGACTCTGGCGGTGCGCAAGCATATCGCGGAACTGGACGCCCGGATAGAAAAGACCATCTCCGAGTGGGAGGATCTTAAAAAGAACGAGACCAGTCTTACCGTGCTTGAGACCCAGATACGGAAATTCCTCCATCAGGGCGAGGTTCAGTAGTTTAATGGCAATGACCGAAAAGAAAGACAGGAAAGGTGAAAATTCTCCGGTGGTGATCCTGGGAAATACTACCAATTTTGACGGGGTGCTCCGTTTTAAGGAAACATTGCGGATTCAGGGCAAATTCCGGGGGAGCATCGAAGCCACCGGCGCCCTTATTGTGGACAAGGGAGCCTATGTGGAGGCAAGCCCCATTTCGGTAAGTTCCCTTACCGTTTTCGGGACGGTGATAGGCGCCGTTCATGCGGTTGACAAGATCGATATGATGAGCGGCGCGGTGGTACACGGCGATGTAAAGGCGGCCCGGCTTCGCATAGCCGACGGGGTACAGTTTGACGGCCAATGCAGTATGACCGGCCTGGATCGGAGTGAGGTAGAAATTTTTTCAAGACCCACGGCAGAAATAAAGACGGAATTGCAGAGAAACCATGGATAATGCGGCGGAGCTGGTAAAACGGCTCACTGCTCTATCCCTGCGGGCAGTTCTGGCTGAATCCTGTACCGCAGGACTTGTTGCAAATTTGATTGCAGAAGTTCCCGGAGCCTCAAAGGTGTTCTGGGGTTCTTTTGTAACGTATACGGTGGAAGCAAAGGCCCGGATGTTGGGTCTTGATATAAAAAAAATCAATGCAAATGGTGCGGTTAGCCGGGAAACAGCCCTGGCCATGGCGGAAAGCGCTCTTGCGGAAAGCGGGGCGGATCTGGCTGTAGCGGTAACAGGTCTTGCCGGCCCTGAGGGCGACGGTTCGGCAACACCGGTAGGCGCCGTATGGATTGCTACTGCTCTGCGGGGCGGGGAAAGCGAGGCTTCGGTTTTCCGTTTTACCGGAGACCGGAATGCTGTCCGTTCCGCCGCCGCAGAAGAAGTAATCCGGGCATTGTTGGCTCGAATAAATGCAAAGTTCTGTTCGTAAAGTAACCGGCTTTATGGATAGACACTATCCAATAATCCATAGGTGGTTCATGAATGGCATTAGTCAGGAGGGGCAGAAAGCCCAAGATTCAAATGAGTGAAGAAATGTTAGATTTTGAACAGGAAAAAGAAGGAACTGCTCAATCAATGGCGGAATCGCAGGAAGAAAACGACTCCGGCAGGGTTGTAGTCCGCGCTCACCGCAGCCCGGGGCGTCCCCGGCATTACGGTTCTCAGGAGGGAGGGGAAAGTCAGGCGGCGGCTTTCCAGGGCCAGTCCTCTCAGGCGATGCCCGCGGTGGCGGTTCATCAATCCGCGGTTTTGCCCATGTCCGCAATGCCGCCGGTGCATCTGCCTTCCATGCCGTATATCTACGGCCGTCCCGAGCCCCGGCCCGGCGAGGATTCCGGCAAACCCCGGCTGGTTATCAATGAATTGATTAGGCTCAACATGGTAGACCTCCGGGAGCTTGCCACGGCTTACAACATTTCCCATGAGGATATGGTAGCCCTCAAGAAGCAGGAGATCGTCTTTTCGATTCTCAAGGCCCATACGGAACGGGGAGGCATTATCTATGCCTATGGTTCACTGGAAATCCTTCCCGACGGCTATGGTTTCCTGCGGAGTCCCCAGAATTCCTACCTTCCCGGCCCCGACGACATCTACATAAGCCCCAGCCAGATCCGGCTCTTTGCCCTTAAGACAGGGGACACGGTCTATGGCCAGATTCGCAGCCCCAAGGAAGGGGAACGTTTCTTCGCCATGCTCCGGGTGGAGACGGTAAACTACGACGATCCGACGGTGGCTCAGAACCGTATTCCGTTTGACAATCTTACCCCCCTGTATCCCAACCAGAAACTCGATCTGGAAACCATCACGGAGGGCGTGTCTGAGCGGATCATCAACCTCTTCTGCCCCATCGGTAAGGGCCAGCGGGCCCTGATAGTGGCGCCTCCCCGGACGGGAAAGACGATTATGATGCAGAAGATAGCCAACGCAATTACCAAAAATCATCCTGAGGTGTACCTTATCGTGCTCCTCATCGACGAGCGGCCCGAGGAAGTAACCGACATGGAACGGACTGTCCGGGCGGAGGTGATTTCTTCAACCTTTGACGAGCAGGCCACAAGGCATGTGCAGGTTACCGAAATGGTTTTGGAGAAGGCCAAACGCCTCGTTGAACACAAGAAAGACGTGGTGATCCTCCTTGACTCCATCACCCGGCTGGCCCGGGCCTACAACCAGACCGTGCCCACCAGCGGCAAGATCCTTTCAGGCGGCGTTGACTCCAATGCCCTCCATAAGCCCAAGCGTTTCTTCGGCGCGGCCAGGAATATTGAGGAAGGCGGCAGTCTTACGATTATTTCCACCGCGCTCATCGAGACCGGCAGCCGTATGGATGAAGTTATCTTTGAAGAGTTCAAGGGAACGGGCAACCTGGAAATCAACCTTGACCGGCGTATTTCCGACCGCAGACTCTTCCCGTCTATCAATATCAAGAAGTCGGGCACCCGGAAAGAGGAACTTCTCCTTTCCGAGAAAGAACTGCAGAAGATTTGGATACTCCGCAAGGTTATTAACCCCATGGACGACATCGAGATCATCGAACTCCTGGTTGACAAGATGAAGAAATCCAAGAATAATGAAGCATTCCTGAATTCAATGAATACCGGATCAGCGGGTATAGAATAAGGAATGGAACATTCCAGGAATGCAGTATTCCTGAATTCGATGAATACCGGTATAGATAAACGGAGTTTTTATGAGAGAGAAGATTCATCCCAGATACGAAATGACCAAAATCACCTGCGCCTGCGGGAATGTTATCGAGACCCGATCTACCGCCAGGGATATTAAAGTGGAAATTTGTTCCGCCTGCCACCCCTTCTTTACCGGCAAGCAGAAACTCGTTGACACAGCCGGCCGGATCGAGCGCTTCAGGAGAAAGTACAATATCAAGGATTAGGGCCGGTCTCCATCTGGAGAAAATTTAAGGGTACAAGCCGACAATTTTTATGTCGACAAGCCGCCATGCCACCACGATGCGGCAGGGAAG
>JAIRNJ010000188.1 GCA_031258115.1 Treponema sp.
ATGCCCCGGCCCGGAGGGTTGGCGTACCCCTTGCGCGCCGCTCACCGGCGCATAAGCAAGGGGTATGACAAAGGGGGTGCGGTGGAACCGCACGGGAAAGGTATGCGGGGTTTGGGGTGGAACCCCAGGAGAGAGGGGTACGGCGCAACGAAGTGCGCCGTAGGGGAGAGACTTCTCCCCTTATAGATCACCGGCTTAGCGGCTTACTGACATAGCCGGGTTTGTCCATATGCCAGCCGACCACCTTATGAACAAGCATAGATTTAACCATTTTTTATTCCAGAATCCGGTTAATTTCCAGAAGCCGTACCTCATTGGGTTCAAGTTCGCAGTCAATGACAAGGCTGCCTTTGGCGGTTAGAAAATCTATCCGGAGAGCGGGAAAACATGCCCGCTCAAGCCATTCCGTTTCGCTGGGTTGAAGATTTTGTACCGCTGAGAGGCCCATCCAAGTGTCATATATACTACCATAATATGAATTCAGAATGTGCTGGCGTACTTTATACCGGCCTGAATTTATATTGCGGATTTCCACCGAGAAGGAACATTTTTCTACATCTTCAAGATAATCGGTAAGATTGCCTGAAATATACCATAATTGTTCTATAAATTGTATCCGATTAGTAATATATTTGTAATTAAACAGTATAACGGTAAATTCATCATCTGATTTGGCAGTAATGATATGCCCGTCCCCTTTTGAAAGAAGCCTTCCCCCAAGTTTTGAAAGAAACTGGAAGGCAAAAAGAGCGGGTTTCCGTATCCCGTTCCGGGAAATAAGACCCGGACCGCCAAACAGGAGGGCATCTGAATCGGTATATTCTGCTGAAATATCCGATGCCAGCCAGTATGCGAGAACGCTGATGTTATTTATAGCGTCAATGGAATTTTTTATTACGAACGGAGCTTTGAAAAGGGAATCGTGAATAAAGTTCCGGCATGAAAAATCGAAATTCCATTCGGTAATATAAAGTGATTTCCCAGTCAATTCAAGCGCAGAGCTATGTTCTTTGAAACCAAATAATTTTATACTACACTCTTTTATTTCAGTGATTTTTCTGCTTATTTCATCTTTGGCGGCTAAAATAAACTCATTTTCTGTCTTCTCTTTGAGGCCCACAAATTGTTCAAGGTTAGCAAGATGAAAGATATAATATGATAAAAAATCAGGTGGACTATTTTTTGCTTTGAGCCCTTCGATTAATTTATCGATATATTTAATATCAACAGGCCCTGGCGTGGGCAAGCCCGGCCCGCCAATACGTGCCATGGGCACAATTTTCTTGATTGTTCTCCTGATACGAGCGAACTGGTCAATGTAAGCGTATATGCCATCTTTATCAACGATCTGCAAATGCCCATCATCTCTAGGTTCCCAATATTCAAATTGCCAATGGGATACTTTGCCTATTCCATACCGGTTTATTGCATGTTTTAGAAAGTTATCTATGACTCTTTCATATTCATCCATAGAAAAAAAATCAATCTCATAATCCTTGCTAAATACAGGGGTATATGTATTTTTATTGATCTTTGCGGGCTTGAATCCAAGTTCGATAAAGGGCAAGAGATGTACCGAATAGAGAAAATCAATCACCCGGTCGATTTTCGCAAAAGAATATTCACCTGCTTCGTTTGTAGACAGCATACTCCGGCCAAAAAGCCCCTGAAAACGGGCGTACCGGAATGGTGCTTCCTCTTGTAGAAATTTTATCTGCCTTATGAATTCCGATTTTTCAAAGTCCGTGGCAAATCCAAGATTGATAACTTCCTGCCAGGGTTTTTCAAAAAGGCTACCGCTATGAACATTGGCGGAAATCGTTTTTTGCTGGTTACGGATATTTTCGTTGACCACGATAAAGGGAACCAGTTTATTCCTTACCAATTCGGAATCTATATTCTGAAATACTTCTTCCTGTGGGTCATCGTCATTTTCCTGGCTTTCAATCTGATGAGTTTTGCGGTACGCCGATGGTGTTTGCTTCACCGTGTTTTTCATTTCCTGTATCAGGGCCGCGAGGTTTGGAAACCCGTTTTCATAGGCTATGGCAGTAACCGATTTGTCCGTGTCTCTTAATTCTTTCAGAGCCACCTCAAGCCTGAGCCGCTTTATATAAGAGTGAAAAGTAATACCGAATATCCTTTTAAAATATTTTGAAAAATACTGCGGGGTAAACGACAGGATACCGGCCACATCATCAAGGCCAATGGGTTCCGTAAAATGTTTTCGTATATATGAATATATCATCTCCCGGCGCTTTACTTTCTCCCCGGTTTCATCGGAGGTTTTGGCTTTTTGGGCAATGAAATGGGACTTTAGTTCTTCCAAAAGCCGGTACAGGCGGGAGTAAAACATCAGTCCTTTTTGCTTTTCCGCCGTGTCAGCCAAAGCAATTTCCGCCAAAAGACTTCGCAGAACGCTATAGTCGGCGGATCGCTTGCTTGAGTCGCAGTCAAAAACAGGGATATTTCCCTTAAAAACAGTTGAAAGAAAGGATGTTGATATTTTTAGAAGTAAGAAATAGCAATCTTCTATGGGATATATCCCAATCTGCCGGACGAAAGAACGCTCATAGCTTGTGGATGGCGGATTAATGAGGATAATATCGGCTTTTCCCGGTTTTCGTATATCCTGGTCTTTTTTGATTTCCAGTTTTCCGTCCAGTACGAAGATGATCGCCATATCCCCCAAGGCATAGATCAGCGGCCGATTGAGGTGGCAAAGCCAGGCCCCAGCGTCCTCAATTGTGTTCATTCGTGTCTGTATAGCCATATCACCCCTCTTCCGGGCCTATTATACCCGGTTCATAACGAAAAAGCAATGACAGAGATTAAAAAATCGAATAAGAATCTTAATCTTTCCGGCTTCCCTCAAAAACCGATTTTCTCTCCACTTTAAAAACTTGAAATAAATTGTGCATTGTCAGATTAATTTTCCGAAAGCCCTTTTGAATAATCCTATGATATACATTTTGAATAATCATTACCGGAGGAAGATGGAATGAAAAGGATTGTTTTTTTGTGGTTGGCGTTATTACCCACTTTTTCAATATTTGCGGGGGGCTCCCAGGGTTCCGGCGGCGGAGGCCCCAATTCCGGGAGAACGGACGAACTGGTAATGGCCTACGTCACCTGGGGAATGGTTTCCGCGGACACTCCAAAGGTAGAGGCCGCCATAAATGAACATCTGGCGTCAAAAAACCTGGGGATAAAAATTAAAGTTATGCCTATGGGTATGGCTGAGTACTTACAGCGTATCCCCCTGATGCTGACCTCTCCCGCGGAGCCGCTGGATCTTTTTCCCATGATGGTTATGGCGGGCATGTCGATAAACACCCATGTCCAACAAGGGCAGGTAATCCCTCTGGACAATCTGGTGAACCAATACGGCCAGGAGCTTAAGAAAACCGTAGGGGACAGGTATCTTGACACGGTTAGGATCAACGGAGAACTTTACGGTATTCCCACCCTTAAGGATATGGCCCGTAGTACCGGAATATTGATTACCAGAGAATATGTGGACAAATACCAGCTTGATCTGAGCGTTGTCAAGAAGCTGGAAGATTTTACGCCTTTATTTGCCAAAATCAAACAGGCGGAACCGAATTTCTATCCCCTGGCCTTTGCCGTCGCAATGGATGTTGCTTTGGCAGTAACCTTAGATAATTTGGGCGACTATTTCGGCGTACTTATGGGCCAGGACCGGAAGGTGGTAAACCTCTTTGAATCGGCGGAGTACAGAAGAACTATCGCTATTCTCAGGTCATGGTATCAGGCGGGGTATATTGCCCGGGACGTAGCGGCCAAGCAGGAAAGCCAACAATCCCAGGTCCGGGCGGGAACCGCCTGCGCATGGATGACCAGCGCCAAACCGGGCTGTGATATTGAAGAAGCGGGCTCCGCGGGACACGAACTGGTTTTGGTCAGGTTTAGGGGGCCCCAAGCGGCTACGGATGCTATTGCCGGTGTTCAGTGGGTCATTCCCCACAATGCCAGAAATCCCGAAAAATCCATGCAGATGATAAACCTACTCTATACCGATCCGGTATTGGTAAACCTTCTCAACTATGGAATTGAAGGCGCCCATTATGTAAAAAATCCTGACGGTTCCATCCGTTATCCTGACGGTATTACCCAAGAAACGGCGGGTTATGTGCTTGATATGGGCTGGGAGGTCGGAAATCAGTTTCTATTATATGTCAGGGAAGGCTCACCCCTGGATCTTTGGAAACAGCTTCAGGACTTTAACAACAGCGCCGAATTTTCACCGGCTATGGGCTTTAATTTTGACAATACGCCGGTACTGACTCAAGTCGCGGCCCTTACCGCCTTGGCGTATCAGTACCAAAGAAGCCTGGAAACGGGCAGCGTGGATATTTCCGTACTTGATGAATTCAACGCCCGGTTGAAGCAGGCGGGGCTAGACGAGGTTATTGCTGAAAAACAGCGACAATTAGACGCCTGGTTCAAAGCCAAAGGAAGATAAGTCAATGAAAGAGTTTAGGCTGGATGTACAGGGAGAAAGGACGCCTTTGGAGAAATACTGGGAGTTCAGCGTTGGAAGCTGCCACGCCGTAACCGGGCTCAGGACCGACTGGCAGGAAATGCTGCGCCGGTGCCGGGAAACAATCGGCTTCCGGTATATTCGCTTTCATGGACTTTTTGACGACGCTATGAGCGTGGTAAAGGATTCGATCTTCGGAGACGATGATGTAGAATTCAGTTTTGTAAACATCGACAAGCTTTTTGATTTTCTGCTTTCCATTGGCATGAAGCCGTTTGTGGAATTGGGCTTTATGCCCTGGGCTCTCGCCAGCGGAGATAAAAGTATTTTTTATTACAAAGCGAATACCACCCCGCCAAAAAGCTATGAACAGTGGGCCGCTTTTATCGGAGAATTTATCCGGCACATCTTAGATCGTTACGGTATGGGAGAGGTACGCCAGTGGTTCTTTGAAGTGTGGAACGAGCCCAATCTCGGCGGGCCAGATTCTCCTTCGGGGTTTTGGTCGGGGGATCAGGCGGAGTATTTTAAACTCTACAAGGTAACGGCGGAGGCGGTTAAAAGAGAGGATCCGGTATTAAAAACCGGCGGCCCCGCCACATCGAACAATGCGTGGATCCCTGAGTTTATCAGTTTTTGCCAGGAGAACGGAGCGCCGCTGGATTTTATCACCACCCATCAGTATCCTACCGATGCCGTTATCGGGTACGGCGTTGAGAACAGGACTACATTGAACAATCCCATGACGATGGTGTGGACCGACCAGGAATTCATGGAAAAACTCAAAACCGATAAAACGGCGAAGGCCGAATTCAAACGGCAATACGCGGATTTCCAGGAACAGCTTTGGAAACAGGTAGATCGAGGCATCCTTACCGGAATGGTACGAAAGGCTTTTTCCGAAGCTAAGGGGCTCCCGCTGTACTACACCGAATGGGCAAGTATGGGAGGTCCGGCTTCGGACGGGCCCTTTTGCAGTTCCTTTATCACCAAGACCGTACTGGACAACCGGGGCCTTGTGTCGGGTTATTCATTCTGGACTTTCTGCGATATTTTTGAAGAACAGGGCCAGGACAGCCGGGCTTTTCACGGCCAGTTCGGGCTTATAACCCAGCACGGAATACCCAAGGCTTCGTTCCGGGCTTTTGAACTCCTCCATCGGCTTGGCGGAAATATATATACCGCCGCTTCCGTTCAGAACGCGGATCAGGGCACTGTGGATATCTACGCGGCGGAAAAAGCTGAAGTAAAGGCTATTCAGCTTCTCGCCGTGAACCATCATTCCCTTGGGCATCCCATTAACGATGAACAGGTGAAGGCGCGGCTTACCGGCTGCCCCTCTTGCGTAAGAGCCGAAATAGAGCGGGTGGATGAAACCCATGCCAACGCCTTCGGCCTTTGGCAGAAAATGGGAAGCCCCGACTACCTTACCGAGGCGCAGATTTTCACGCTCAAAGCCGCGTCATGCCTTGTGCGGGAAGATCTGAAATTTGAGCAAAACGGCAGCATCATTACCCTTGATATAGACCTCCCGCCCATGGGAATAGCCCTGGTTACGTTCTACTGGAAAGAATAAGGAAGTCCCTATGCTGAATATGTGGCCCCGCTCAGGCAAGAAACTTACCCTGGCGCTTTATACTATGGTTGTACCGGGGCTTATATACCTTTTTATTAACAATTACCTGCCCATGTTCGGCCTGGTGATTGCGTTTAAACGATTGAACTTTCGGCTGGGGATACTTAAAAGTCCCTGGATAGGTTTTGCCAATTTCCGCTTTTTGTTTGCCTCTCCTGACGCTTTTATTATAACCCGGAATACGGTACTGTATAATCTGGCCTTTATCTTGCTGACTATGGCAACGGGTATTCTTTTCGCTCTGCTGCTCAACGAAATTCGCGGCCATTTCGCCAAGGGTCTGTACCAGAATCTGATACTTCTCCCCTACCTTATTTCCATGATGATAACGGCCTACCTGGTATTCGCGTTTCTTTCCATGGATACCGGGCTTATTAACAAGACAATTCTAAAACCATTAGGAATGGAAGAGATCATGTGGTACCGGGAAAAAAAATACTGGCCTTTTATTCTGATCTTTGTCAACCTTTGGAAGAGTTTTGGCTTTAACTGCATTATTTTTCTCTCGTCCCTGGTGGGGATCTCCAAAGAGTATTACGAGTCGGCATATATGGATGGTGCGGGTAAGTTCAGGCAGCTTTGGCATATTACCCTGCCCCTCCTTAAGCCTACGGTGATAACCCTGACGCTTCTGGCCCTGGGGCGCATGTTCTATTCCGATTTTGGCCTTTTTTATCAGGTGCCTATGAACCAGGGCCCGTTGTTTGACGTAACTAACACTATTGATACCTATGTGTACCGCGCCCTCTTAAACCTGGGGAACATCGGAATGTCTTCGGCGGCGGGTTTTTATCAGAGCATCGTGGGTTTTGTCTGCATTCTTGCCGCTAATACGGCGGTACGAAAAATTGAACCCGAAAGTTCGTTATTTTAAGGAAGGAACTATGCTTTCAAGGCAGGAAAGGATAATCTTAGCTATTTCCCACGCGGTGCTGATATTGGCTTCGGCGGTATGTGTTGTTCCGTTTTTGTTATTGATCATGGCGTCGGTAGCCGCGGAAAACTCGCTGATAGTCAACGGATACCGGCTTGTTCCGAAGGAGTTTAGTTTCGCCGCCTACGAATATCTCTGGCTTCAGAAGGATTCCATTCTACGGGCCTATGGTATTACTATTATCAGCACGGCCATAGGAACCGCCGTATCGTTGATCATTACGGTACTTTTGGCTTATCCCCTCTCCATGCTGTATTTTAAAGGCCGGAAAATTATTATGTTTTTGCTGGTATTCTCCATGCTCTTTAACGGAGGGCTGGTTCCTACCTACATCATGTATACTCAATATTTTCATCTTAAAAACAC
>JAIRNJ010000153.1 GCA_031258115.1 Treponema sp.
GCAACGAAAAAGCCGGATAAATCTAGCGCTCCAGCCCTGGATAATAAACTTGAGTATTTTCGCAAGCTCTTATTGGATCACCTAGATACCCTTGACGATGATGTCATGGAGAAGGCCGGCCTTCCCATTGGAACTATCCGGGAATGGAAGGGCGGGCGCAAGTATATAAAGATCGGTCCTGGCAAGTGGCGGCCCAAGTATGATAGTCAGACCAGGGGTGCGAAAATGGCGATTGCCGCGATACGGCGAAAAGTGGCCGCAGCGAAAGACGCCCATGAGATGATGCAGATCGTTCTTGAACATCGGGATCGCTTTTCAGACAAAGAGGGCCATCCGCTCCCTTTTGTCATGGAACTACACAATTTTATCATGTCCACGCAGGACAGCCGGGAAAGGGCGGAGCAACAGGCGAAAAATATACCCAAGGAAAGCAAAGCTGTACACCCTGAAGACGAAAAGGGGGAAGGTCAAGAAAAGACACCAGAGACAGAAAAGAAGCAGGCGGCGGAACAGGAAGAGGGTAAGCAAGGCGGCAGGGGCGATGGAGGAGATACGGAAGATGGGGAAGATGAAAAACCCACACGGGCGCGTCTTGGGGAAAAATTTGAAACTCTTGCTATTCCGATGAAAACCGTAAAATTCACCATAAAAAACTATGATAAATTATTCCCTGGTGGAATACTGGACACCCCGTTAGGTAAGGTAAAAATGGGCGAGCATCAATTTGAGAAATTGGGAGTGAAAGGCAGAGAAGACTTATTGTGGTCTTTGAAACAGACTTTAACTGACCCAATTGTCATATTTTCCTCCGGGGATGCAAAGATATACGCAAAGTCTTTTATCGAGACAGGGAAAACCAGAGGCGTTATATCGGTGGTTATCAAAAAAGAAGGAAAAAATGTCTCTATATCGACACATCGGAGGGATATAAACAACATTGCCAACAAAATAAAAAAAGGCAACATTCTCTATGAGAAGAATGTTGCCAAGAATGAGGATAACGCCTCTGCCGAGACAATCCCAAGCCAAGCCTCCGATGGCGGCAGCCTAAAGACGGGAGGACAAAGCCCATCATCTATAGTATCGCCCGATTCCAGGGGAAAGTCAAGCAAAAAACCGACAGAATCCGAAAAAGAACATAAAGGCAATGAATGGGTAAATCCCTTGGAGGAATATACATTGACATGGCCCACTGTTGGTGGAGGAACTGAACCTGTTACGGCTCGCATCATTGCCAGGACTGCTGTTAATTTATGGAATCACAGGGAGCAGGGAGCCTTTTCCCAAGACAAATCCGAAGGTAGGAAAAAGGTATATAAAAAGGCCGGATGGCCTGAAGAAGCGATAGAAAAACTTGAAGACTATTTTTTAAGTTTAACGCCGAAAGAGGCAAAAAAGGCAAAAGCCTATGCGGATTCCCATCCTTTAGAAAATAAAGCGGAGTCCGAAGAACCAGAAGAATCCGAGGAAGAGAAGCGGCGCAACCGATCCGAGGCCATGAAGGGAAACCAGAACGCCCGCAAATACGGCCCGAAACCTGAAACCGAGGCCGATGTCAAGGCAGAACAGGCCGAGGCCAAAAAAGCGCGAGTACGGGCAGGGCTGCCCCCGGTCGAAAAGCACGGCAGGACATCCACCATGAAAGATTCAACCTGGGACCCGAAAAGTAAGGACTACCGCTACCGGGACACCGGCTATATCGCCGGTTCCCGTAAAGAGTTGGCGCAGTCCTATATAAAGAACATGGCAAAGAGCGGCGCACAAGTAACCAATGATTCAATAGACTGGACAGGCATTGAAGAAAACGATGTGGCAGCCGCCGAAATTATCACCAAACAGAACCTCATGGGAAAGCTGGATTGGGAAGCCTTGCAAGCGGCCGGCCTTGCCGGGGGTGCGGGATACCTCATAAACGAACTTTACAAGACGATAAACTCCAAACCAGAAAAGTCCACAGCGGATACCCGCTATAACTTTTCACGGGGGCTGGATGCGATACGGAGCCGCCTTGAGGCGTGTAAAACCCTTGACGAAATTAAGGCCGTGGCAGGGGATATTAACGGGGAAATCACCGGCTATTATGTGTCGGCAATCAAAACCCCTGAATACCTTGAACTCGCCAAAAAAAAGGAGGTCCAGAACGAGAAAATAAAGGAGTACCAGGAAAAGCTCAAGAAAAAAATTTACGAACAGGGCGATCCATTCCTTGAGGCTGATACCTTCCTGAAAAACGAGATGGGTATTTACTCTGGTGTTAGAAATCTTATCAATCAGGCAGATGGAAGTTGGAAAGGTTCATTTTACGATAGACGAGGTAAAAACGAACTTTTGAAGCTGCTCCGGGCGGGAAATGAGGAATATAAACGAAGACAGACCGCCATAGAGGAGCGCGCCGGGGTAAGCCTCGATGCCATGAAAAACCAGCTTTGGGAACTCGATAAACAAATGGACGAGGCAAAGCGAAAAAAGAATGAAGAATTGAGCCTTGTCAATGACATGGACAAGGCATGGGGAACCTTCGGCAACTCATTTCGTAAAGCAATAGCCGTCCTCACGCAAGACGCGGATATGAGTATGCATTGGGGTACACCGTTGGACCGTAACGAGACTTTCCAGAAACACTACAATAAAGCCATGGAGATTGCGGCAGATGATTTTTCATGGTCTGAAAAGAAGTCTACAGGAGGTGGTGGCGGTCCACGAAAAACACAGTTTGAATTGAAGGTGGCAGATCATATTGTAAGGCGCGGCGGCAGGGAGGTAAAAGCCGAATCCACCGAGGCCCTTAAAAACCTGTTCAATCTGCGCGATGTCCAGTCCGGTAACTGGGTATTGAACGATACGAAGTCCGCGAAGTTCCATGTGGACAATATCGCTACGGGGCTTGCCGACCTTGCCGACATTACGGGAATACCGGACAACCTTGTATCCCTGAACGGGCGGCTTGCCATCGCCATTGGCGCGAGGGGGCACAGCAAGTTCCTCGCTCATTATGAACCAGTGGAGAGGGTCATAAACATAACCAAAATGAAAGGCGGCGGGAGTCTGGGGCATGAGTGGTTTCACGCCTTCGATAACCTTATAGTTGATGCCATGACCGGTGGCCGATATAACGTATTCCTCACCGAAAACGGGC
>JAIRNJ010000235.1 GCA_031258115.1 Treponema sp.
CTATGACATGTGCGACAGGCTCTACTTTGAAGAATTGAGCCTTGAACGGGTTCTTGATATCTATGAACGCGAACACCCCGGCGGGATCATCCTCTCCATGGGAGGCCAGATACCGAATAACCTTGCAACCAGTCTCTACAGCGCCGGGGCCCTGATCTACGGCACGAGGCCTGAGTCCATCGACATGGCGGAAGACAGAAACAAATTCTCAGGCCTCCTTGACAGGCTGGGAATTGAGCAGCCTGAGTGGAAGGAGCTTACCGATCTTGATTCCGCCAAAGTCTTTGCGGCCGAGTCAGGCTACCCCGTACTGATCAGGCCAAGCTATGTGCTCTCGGGGGCTGCCATGAACGTTGCCTGGGACGACGACAGCCTTGAACGGTTTTTGCGCCTGGCCGCGGATGTCTCGGCGGAACACCCGGTTGTCATTTCAAAGTTCATTGAGAATTCCAAGGAAATAGAAATTGATGCGGTGGCCCGCAGGGGAGAGATCCTCTTCCATGCCATCACGGAACATATAGAAAATGCGGGTGTACATTCCGGGGACGCAACAGTAGTTCTACCGGCCCAGAGACTCTATATCGAAACAATCAGGAAGATCCGCAGAATCAGTGAGGAGATTGCAAAAGCCCTGGATATTACCGGGCCTTTCAATATACAGTTTCTCGCCCAGCGGAACCGGGTACGGGTCATCGAGTGCAACCTCCGTTCCAGCCGGAGCTTCCCTTTCTGCTCCAAGGTGAGCCGGGTCAACATGATCGAAATGGCGGTAAAAGCCATGCTTGATGAAAACGTACAGAAGGCCCCGGCCAGCGCGCTGGATCTCCCCTGGGTGGGAGTCAAGGCGGCGCAGTTCAGCTTCGGCAGACTCCACGGAGCGGATCCCGTGTCGGGAGTGGAGATGGCCTCCACCGGAGAAGTAGGCTGCATCGGCTCTGAACTTTCCGACGCCTTCCTCAAGGCCCTGCTCTCCGTCGGCTACCGTCTGCCGAAGAAACGTGTTCTCCTTTCCACCGGGCCCCTTGAAGACAAACTCGGCTTCCTTGATTCGGCGCGCAAGCTTGTCGCCATGGACTATGAACTCTACGCCTCCAGAGGGACTGCAAAGTTCCTGTTGCAAAACGGAGTAAACGCAAACATACTCAACTGGCCCCTTGAATCAAGGGAACCGAACATTACAACATACATCAAAAAACGGGAAGTTGATATGATCATCAACATTCCCAAAAACAACCGGGAGACGGAACTGAAAAACGACTACCTTATCCGGCGCATGGCGGTTGACTTTGACATCCCCCTCTTTACCAATGTCAAGGTCGCACGGGAATTCATCGACGCCCTTGCATATCAAAAGGAGAAAGGCCTGGAAATAAAAGCCTGGGAAGAGTACGTGTAAGCTTCCATCCCGCCGGGGCGGGAACTCCTATTTGATAATACTGGTTTTCCCCGGGCTGCTCCGGCCTTCCAGATTGGGCAGCCGTTTTTCCAGGGCCGCCAGGGATATTTCCACATCTTCATGCGCTTCGTATTCGTTTATGCAGCCGACAGTGATCATGTCGATGGGCCGGAGTATATTCCAGTTAAATGTAAGTCCAACATAGGGGGTAGTGCGCCCCGCTCCCATGGGCTTAATGGTCATCACCGGCTTCTTTGCCTCGTGGATGATGCGTATAACCGATTCAATTTCCACCTGCATCATAAAACCGACGCAGTTAAGGATCTGAATGTAGGTTTCCACATCATATTCGTTGAGATCCGCATACTGAATGATCTCGGGCATGTGGGCGCTGAGACCGGGGATGAGGCCGTACTCCCGCATCATCTCCGTATACTGGGGCAGACGGTCGATGATTCTTTTATTTTTGTTGACCAACTGTTCGCAACTGGCATGATGGATCAGGCAGAAGGTGGAACCGATTTCGGCGCTGGTTTTGAATATGGCCCTTGCCTCCTTTCTGGCGGCCTCGTTATCGTCCACATTGATGATGGGGGTGTCGATGAGTATCAGCTTTTTCCCTATTCTATCCTGAATGCGTTTAATCTTGTCCAGACAGTCCGGCGCCGAGGAGAAGGGCGCCATCCACGCATCAATTCCGTACTGCAGGAAGGCGTTGATCACCTGAAGGGTGGCGTCCACGGCGGAATGATAATCCTTGATAAAAAGATCCGCCGCGTGTCCCGTATGACTCCAGCCAAAAATCCAGTTGGATCCGATTAATAATCTCGGCAGGGAAACCCCCGCCACCGTTGTTCTGGGAAATGCCATGTTATATTCCTCCAATTTATTCTATACTACTAAAGACTGCTAAAGTCTGTCATGCCTAATTCTACCGGATAACGCCCCGCTTCTTCAAGAAAGGCGATGATGTTTTCAGGCGGTGTACCCCCCTGGATTGCATGGGAAGGGGCAAGGATATAAGCGCCGATGCCCTGTGTTTTACGGATAAAGTCTTTTACAAACTTCAATTTTTCACTATAAATAAAGTAGGAAATTTTGTTTCCTGTTCGATTGAATTTTTGCAAGGAGTTCCCATGCTTGAATCACTGAAGAAAGATCCTCAATGGAAAGGACGGCGGGGGCCTGTAGTCCTCGTAATTATGGACGGTGTCGGTTACGGTAAATATAAGGAGGGAGACGCGGTAGCGGATTCCAAGATGTATGCCCTTGAGAGTCTCAAGGCAAAGAGTCCCCACACGAGGCTCAAGGCTCATGGAAAGGCGGTGGGGCTTCCCTCCGATGAGGACATGGGAAACAGCGAAGTGGGTCACAATGCCATGGGCTGCGGCAGGGTCTTCGATCAGGGAGCCGCACTGGTTTCCAGGTCAATAGAAACCGGCGCAATGTTTCAGGGTACTGCATGGAAAGAGATCGTCTCAAACCTGAAAAACGGCGGAGGGAAAAATCCCACCCTTCACTTTATCGGATTGTTCAGCGACGGAAATGTACACAGTCACCTGGATCACCTCAAGGCCATGATCGGAGAGGCAAAAAAAGAAGGGGTACAACGGGTACGGGTGCATGTGCTCTTTGATGGCCGGGATGTTGGGGAAACCAGCGCCCTTGAGTATCTTGATCCCTTTGAAGCGTTTTTGAGGGAACAGAGTTCCACAGGAAGCTCAGGTTCCGCAGGTAACTCAAGTTCTGCGGGTTTTGACGCAAAGATTGCTTCGGGCGGCGGGCGCATGTGGATCACCATGGATCGCTACGGCGCAAACTGGCCCCAGGTTGAGCGGGGCTGGAACACTCATGTTCACGGTACGGCGCGCGCTTTTGCATCGGCCCGGGAAGCGGTGGAAACCTACCGCAGGGAGATCCCCGGCATCATCGATCAGGATCTCAAGGAATTTACCGTCGTGGAAGACGGCAAACCTGTAGGGCCCATCGAAGACGGGGACTCTGTCGTGTACTTCAACTTCCGGGGAGACCGGGCGCTGGAGATCACCGCCGCATTTGAAGAGGATCGCTTTGACAAGTTCGACAGAGGCCGCCGTCCCAGGGTCTGTTATGCGGGAATGATGGAGTACGACGGGGACATGCATGTTCCCAAACGTTACCTGGTTAGTCCTCCTGCCATTGACCGCACCATGGGAGAGTATCTTGCCGCCACCGGTCTGCGTACCCTTGCGATTTCCGAAACTCAAAAGTACGGACATGTAACATACTTCTTCAACGGAAACCGTACCGGCAAGTTTAACAACAAACTTGAAGACTATGTGGAAATAACCAGCGACATACTTCCCTTTGAACAGAGGCCGTGGATGAAGTGCGCCGAGATCACCGATCAGGTGCTGGCGGCAATTCCTTCGGGAAAGTACGACTTTATCCGGCTCAACTATCCCAACGGCGACATGGTGGGGCATACGGGTATCTATCAGGCGGTGGTCTGCTCCATGGAGGCCATGGACATACAGCTTGGCCGGCTTGCCGCGGCGGTGGAGGCCGCGGGAGCCGTCATGGTGATCACCGCAGACCACGGTAACAGCGATGATATGTTCGAGCATGACAAAAAAACCGGAGAGGTGTCGCGCAAGGCCGACGGAAGCCCCAGGGCAAAGACCAGCCACAGTCTCAATCCCGTACCGTGTATCATCTATGATCCTGAATGTAAAGATGAATATCCGCACAGGCCGGGCGAAGGGGATCTCAATGAAGGGCTGGGGATCAGTTCCATTGCCGCCACCTGCATCCGGCTTCTGGGATACATACCGCCTGCGGACTACGATAAGGCTATTATCAGGTGAACTCGGTCCAAAAACTGAAGTTTTGGAACAGCCTGGCCGGCCGCCACGGTGCGGTCAATTTCCTGTAAGGTTTCGGTAAAATGAAATTGAAACCGGAGCAAGCTCCGGGGTATGAACCCTCGCCACGAATCAATGAAAAAATTTTAACCGCGAAGTCGAAAAACTCGAAAAAGTTTTAATACTAAGCTTCGTTTTTCTCTTCTTCCTTCTTTGACTTCTTCGACTTGGCGGTTTTTCATTTCTTCCACGCGTTGATCTGTCTCTGCATTTCCGCGGTGATTCTGTCGTTGCCTGAGTCTTTGAGTTTGGCAAGCAGCCGGGGTATCGTTACCACCGGGTCTACACTGCCGGTCATGAGGCCCACGAAGTATTCGTCAATGGCGGCCTGGCACGCGGCGATTTCGCTCTTCACCGGGCTGGGGTCAAAGCTAAAGCCCAGAATGGAACTGGTCATGGCCGTGGCGTTGATCTCTTTTTCCATGGCTAAATATTGCGGCGCCGTGATCGCCGGGTCGAGGCTGTAGGTGAGGAAGTGATGCCCGTATTCCCAGCCGCAGTGGACATAATAACCGGAATTGTCGATGA
>JAIRNJ010000264.1 GCA_031258115.1 Treponema sp.
ATCGCAAAACCGGAACTTTGCCATACTGCCGGGACAAGTACCACAAATACAATCCCCCGGAACAAAGCCAGATATTCCTGCTGAAGGAAAACAAAGCCTAAATAATTACCTATTTCAGGAATGACAGCCCTATACATAAATTTCCAAATGAATCCAACCACAATGGCGCTTATCACATTGGGTGTATAGATAAAAGTCCGTACCAGATTTTTAACCCGAAGGCGTAAATTTACGATCAATGCGCAGCCAAGGCCTACAACATTTACTCCGATAAATCCCCAAAACGCAAAGATGAAGGTAAATTTAACAGCCTTAATGAACTCTCCGTCAACTGAAAAGGCATCAATATAGTTTTTTATTCCAACAAAGTTGATTTTTTTGCTAAGCCCGTTCCAATCAGTAAATGAATAACTGAAATTTAAAATTACCGGGACAGTAAAAAATAATGTATAAAGTAAAAATATCGGACTTATAAACGCAACATTAACAGCCAAATTCCTGTTCTGCTTTTTAGTCCACTTCTTTGTCATACTACCTCCAAACTATAAAAATATAATGGGAATTAGCGCTAATTCCCATTATATAGAGCCTCCTACAATACAAACGGATTACTTACTTATACCAGGCATCATACCACTTGTTTATAGTCTCTTCGGCGGTTGCTTCTCCAAGATAATATGACTGCATAATAGGATCTCCTTCGGCCCACCCAGCAGAGCTCATAAATATCTGGCCCCATGGACAGATAGCCTCCGAATCAATAAAATTCTTAACATCCTGTGTACAGGGGGTATAGGTAAACTGTACACCCGGTATTACCGGAATTTCACCGAACAAACGTCCAAATTCGGTATTACCCTCCACCGAGGAAAGCCATTCAAACAGCTTCAGAGCCTCCGCTTTATGCTTTGTCTGGGCTCCGATGGCGTAACTGACCCCGATGTTTGCGGAAAGCCGTACATCCCTGGGATTTTCGCTGTATGGTACTGCGCCGTAACGCATGGTAAATTGCGGCCCCAGATCAAGAATACTTCGTATTGCCCATGTACCCATTTGAATCATAGCGACTTTCCCACTGGCAAAGTCATTTAAAAAAGTGCCATAATCATTGGATTTCGCCGTAGAGATTGCATTATTAAACTGAATATCAATGGCTTTAATGCCGTAGAGCATCTCTTTCATCTTTCTGTCTGCCCTTGGATTATTTTTCAACTGAACGGAAAAATCCTGAACATCAGGCTGTACCGATGATACCATTACGCCGAACATCTGGCCCAGAACCCACGGCTCATTGGCGATGCTAAAAGGGGTAAAACCGGCGGCTTTTAATGTATTACAGGCATCCTGGAGAGCCGAAACCGTTTTGGGGAATTCCTTAATCCCCGTTTTTTCAAACATCTCCTGATTGTAAAAAATACCCATAGCCGCAAGATTGTGGGGTATTCCATAAATTTTTCCGTCAGGTTCAACCATCTGTTTTCTTATAAAATCAGGGAAATTGGCAATAAAAGGCTCTGTTGTAAGATCTATAAGATGACCATTAGAACCGAGATCATATAAATCGGTATACTGCCCCATAACAAGATCCGGCATTGTTCCGGACTGAATCATGGCCATCATACTCGCACGATACTCGGAAAGATTTGAAATACATTCAATCGTAATATTCGGATACTTCTTACTGAACAAGCCGTACAATGTGTCATACTCATTTTGCCGACCAGCATCATAGTAAGCCGCCTGCAGTGTTACTTTCCCGCCGCCGCCCGATCCCTGGCCCCTTCCACCGGCAAATACGAGTCCTGCCACAGCGGCAGTCAATACGATCATCAGCCATAATCTTTTCATGTTTTTCCTCCAAAAAAATGTTTTCCCTCAATCCCCCAGGAGAGATTGTTAAACCGGGATAATTACGCTAATCATGTTACCGGGACAACTGAAATTCCCACAACCTTCAATGTATAGATTTGGTGTTTAAAATATAGATGCATAAACATAAGCGGAACCTCTTGAAACCGGGTAAGGAGTGTTGGGCTTGATGTTTTAAAAAACCCGGATATAATAAAAAAAGGATGAGGTATTTTATAAGTGAAAATAAAAATCCTCTTATCTATGTAAGCAGCGGGAGTGTGTTCAGGAGGCGTGATTTTATCCTCCAAAAACGCAATATTGACACCTTTGTTATTGTTATCTGCATTAAGGGTCCGGTCTATATTACCCAAGATGAGTATCGTTACACTCTGAATGAAAACCAGTATCTTATTTTGTTTGCCGGACATGAGCACCTGGGTTTTAGAAAAAGTGAAACCCAGGTTTCCTATTATTGGTGTCATTTTAGAGCTGAGGGGGATGATTACCGCATTGTCAATAGACATGAGCTTTTTATGATCTTTAACCCCTCCCGGGAGAATCACTTTTCGCAACTTTATGTGCTTTCCGAATATGGCGAGCTTTCGGATAATGGCAGGGCTGTTCAAATATTCCGTCAGCTTCTGGACATTGCCCGGGGGAATCATTATTCCGACCGGCTGCCAAACTATGCCTTGAGCCTTCTGGCTATGGAAATTTCTCATGAGTATATTGAGAAGAATTTCAGCAGTTTTACTAATAAAAAGATCAATCCTAACATGGAAAAAGTTATTGAATGGGTTCGGGTTAATTATAACATGCCTTTAACCCTGGAGAAGGTGGCGAATAATTTCACTTATAACCGGGCTTATCTTACCGTTGCCTTCCGTAGATATACCGGCGTTCCCTTGATGAAATATATAACCATGGTCAGAATTGAAGTTGCCAAAAAGCTGCTCTTCCAATCTTCGGACGGTATTAAGCAGATAGCCG
Organism: Treponema sp.; assembly: GCA_031258115.1. Classification (GTDB taxonomy): domain Bacteria; phylum Spirochaetota; class Spirochaetia; order Treponematales; family Breznakiellaceae; genus JAIRNJ01. Next base: position 2,842 of record JAIRNJ010000264.1, read on the forward strand.
ATAAGACAGGATTTGAGGACGAAAAAGTTTTTATGAAGCGATTTAAACAACTGGAAGGCAGTACCCCCACCAAATACCGGAATGCCTTTAGCCGGACTAAAATAGTAAAATAAAGCAGCCGGGCTATTTTGTTTCCAGTTTCCCCTCGCCGCTTATAGACCATTCCCGGTTTGCAAGTTTTGAAAGAAACACTTCATCATGACTGACAAGGAGAAGAGCGGCCTCAACTTCGCCGAGCATTTCCTCCAGCAGTTGCATCGAAGTGAGATCCAGGTGATTTGTCGGTTCATCCATGATGATGAGCGAAGGGTCCGCAGAGACCCCGCGGGCAATCATGAGTTTGCGTATCTCGCCGGGACTGGGAAGGCTGGATTGCAGGAGGCTTGCCGGGGATGAGCCGAGACGGGAAAAACGTGCGATAATTTCTCCCCTGTTTTTTTCATTCTCATCCAAAACTTCCCGGAGTAGTTCCGCGCTTTCCTGGGCGGAGATCTCCTGGGGGATGTAGAGTGTCTTTAGCTGCGGCGGAAGCCCTGTACGTATATGACGGATCAGGGTTGATTTCCCCGCGCCGTTCGGTCCGGTGAGTGCGATGCGGTTTTCGGGAAGGATCACCAGTTCCGGAAATTGCAGAGCACGGTCTTCTCCAAGGGGAATTTCACCGGGAGGGCTGCGCCACAGTGAATCCATCTTTGCCCTTGTTCCCCTAAGCGTAAGGCCCTTTTTCTGTTCCCCAAAGTCCCGGGCTTTTTCCAGTGACTGGTCAAGGCGCTCCACCCTGTTTTGCATCTTCCTGTAAAGCCTTGTCCCCGAAGCGTCTTTACCGCTGATTATTGCCAGATTGATTTTGCCTTTTGTATCCTTGTCTTTCGGATCGATGTGTTTTTTGGAGAGACGGTTTTTGGCGCTCTCGGCAGTACGGCGGCGCTTATCGGCCTCGGCTGCCAGGCGGCTGCGTTCGGCGGCGAGGTTCTGTTTCATGCGGCGGCCTGCAAGAAGTTCCCGCTCTTCCTCGGCAAGTCCCTGACTTATGCCGCCCGGACGCATGACAGCGCTGCCCCTGCGGAGAAAGAGGCAGCTTTTGCAGAGCCGGTCAAGGAGAGCCCGGTCGTGACTCACCAGGAGTCCAATGCCCCGGTATCCTTCAAGATTTGCGGCAATGAGATCCCGTCCTTCCCGGTCAAGGTGATTGGTAGGCTCATCAAGCGCCAAAAGCGGCGGGTTTTTCCAGAGGGCTATGCCGACTTGCATCCGCTTTCGCTCTCCGTGGCTCAGGGTGTCCCACCTGTCCATAAAGGCGGCATTGATGTTAAGCCGGTTCATGAGACGTTCAGCATCCCTGTCGCCCGAATAGAAAAATTCTTCCCAGTCCCCGGGAGGATCATCGGTACGCTGGGGACAGTATATTCCTCCCTTTCCCTGAATGTTTCCTGCCGAAGGGTTTTCAATTCCGGCAGCCATGAGGAGGAGTGTAGTTTTGCCGGCGCCGTTATCGCCTGTGATGCCTGTCCAGCCTTCGGGAAACTGAACGCTGATGTTTTCCAGCACCGGCTTAGTTGAGGAAGGGTAAGAAAAAGAGACGTCATTAAAAGTTAAAAAATATGCCAAGGGAGACCTCCGTGCAAAGGAAGCACAAAGAGCATGGGGTGGACAGGTTCTCTGCCGATGCAATCGGGCGATTGCCTACTTTATCCGCTTATAAGCCTTTATTTCCTGATACAATCGGGCGATTGCCTACTTTATCCGTCTATAAGCCTTTATTTCCTGATACAATCGCACTGCCAGTTCATCTTTGTGTACCCGTATCTGCTCCATGGAATCCCGGAAGCGGAGGGTTACCGTGCCGTTTTCTTTTGATTCGTAGTCCACGGTGACGCAGAAGGGAGTGCCCGCCTCGTCCTGGCGGCGGTAACGGCGGCCGATGGCACCGGCCTGGTCGTAGTCCGTGGCAAAATCCTCTTTGAGGCCGGAACGGATGTCCTGAGCCAGTTCGGCAAGGCCGTCTTTCTTCATGAGGGGAAGCACGGCCACGGTAACAGGAGCCACCGCGGGGTGGAAGCGCAGCACCGTGCGCCAATCATCCGCGGAGCCGCCGGTTCCGTGCGAAGTTTCCCCTCTTGCATTTCCTTCGTCATTGCCCGGATTTTTTTCCGAAATCACCTTTTCCTCGTCGTATGCGTCACAGAGGAGCATAAGGAGGGTGCGGGTAAGGCCCGCGGAAGTTTCGATTATGAAAGGAATGTAGCGTTCATTGTTGCTTTCCTGATCGATGTACTGGAGATCCTTGCCCGAATACTGGGTATGCCGGGTAAGATCATAATTTGAACGGTTGTGGACACCTTCAAGTTCCTTCCAGCCCATAGGGAAGAGGTATTCGATGTCATACGCATCTTTGGCATAGTGGGCCAGTTCGTCCGGCCCGTGCTGATGCCAGCGGAGGCTGTCCATCCTGACGCCGAGTTTTTCGTAGTAGGCCCAGCGGCGTTTCTTCCACTCGTTGAACCATTCCACATCGGTACCGGGCTTTACGAAGAACTGCATCTCCATCTGCTCAAATTCACAGGTGCGGAAAATAAAGTTTTTGGTGACGATTTCATTGCGGAAGGCTTTGCCTATCTGGGCTATGCCGAAAGGGATCTTCATCCTGTTGGACTGAATGATGTTTTTGTAGTTGACGTAGATTCCCTGGGCCGTTTCGGGCCTGAGATAGATGATACCCGCTTCATCTTCCACCGCGCCGATGTGGGTCTTGAACATGAGGTTGAATTTGCGGGTATCGGTGAGATCTCCTCCGCAGTCGGGACATTTTTTTGCCGCCAGATTTTCAGGCGGTATCTGGTCTGCCCGGAAACGGGTTTTGCACTTCCTGCAGTCCACCAGAGGGTCCGTGAAATTTTCAACATGACCGGAAGCCTCCCAGGTACGGGGGTGCATGAGAATAGCCGCATCGAGACCCACGATGTCGTCGTGGAGCTGGGTCATCTCCTTCCACCAGTTCCCTGCTATGCGGTTCTTGAGTTCCACTCCCAGAGGGCCGTAATCCCAGGCGCCGTTCTGTCCGCCGTAAATTTCAGAAGATTGAAAGACAAAACCCCTTCGTTTTGCCAGAGAGGTGATCTTATCCATGGTAGCGGAACCCTGGTATTCTGTAATGTGATCGGACATGCTGTTCTCCAAAAGTAGTTTACCGGAAAAGTATAGCCGAAAGAGTGAATAATGGATAGAGAATAGAGGCCGTTCCCAGGGCCAGCGCATATAAATTAACCCGGTTTTGAGGCGAGTTGAGACTGAAAGAGAAGCCGTTCAAGATATTCGTTAGACCAGGCCATCTGTTTCCTCCGCCCGATAATACTACTCTTGGTCTCCGTGTCCGCACGAGCCACCGTCAACACCAGTTTCCTCAATAGTGCCATGTTTTCAGGGCCATGGTCCTTCCGTAGTCGGCTGTCATCCTCCCCAAACGCGACATCAAGTCCACCTGTGCCAGTAATGCGGCGTCTTCTATCGCATATGGTATGTCGCTCATGCTCGTTTTGACCTTCATCTTTGCCGTAATTGCCAGCGTCCACAACACAGGGAGCGGGATACTCGCATTCGACGCCCTTTTATCGGAAACAATATGCCCCAATTCCCCGAGTATCCCCCATTCCAGAATCTTTTTTATGATGGTTTCTATCAGGTTTTCCCCGCTTATCGTCGCTCCGTCCACGCGGCCTTCTTTAATCTTTTCCAGTACCGCCGCTTTGTTTTCCTCTGTTATCCGCATCATCTTGGACTCCCCTCCCAAGGAGTCCTTAATTATCCCTTGCTTTTGTAGGTTTGTCAAAAAATATCAGGGGGGTCATATTCCGAATTGAAGAGATGGAATTATCGTTTTGACAGATGCCGGAATGGGGGGTAT
>JAIRNJ010000322.1 GCA_031258115.1 Treponema sp.
CAGCTCGTTGACGGTGTAGTCATTCAGGTGACTCCCGATCAGGTCTTTATCGATGTGGGTTACAAGTCAGAAGGAAAGATTCCCATAGGGGAATTCACTGAAATTCCAAAAATCGGGGATACCGTCTCGGTGATCCTCGTTACCAAAGAGAATAAATACGGTGAAGTCATCGTTTCCAAGCAGAAAGCGGACGTAAAGATCTTCTGGAAGAACCTGCGCCAGGCTTTCCAGGATCATACCATGGTTGAAGGGCTCATCGAAAAACGCGTCAAGGGTGGATACGATGTGAATCTCGGCGGCGGAGTCAGGGCCTTTCTCCCCATAAGCCAGTCCGACCTTACCAGGGTAGAAAAACCGGAAAAGCTGCTCGGTCTAAAGGCCGAATTCTATGTGGAACGGCTCTATTCGGACGGGAAAGTCAATGTGGTGGTAAACCGCCGCAAGTGGCTGGAAGAGGAAATTGAACGCAAACGGAACGATTTCTTTGAAAATACCCCCATCGGTGCAGACGTGACCGGGACGATCAAGAGTTTTACCTCCTTCGGCGCCTTTGTCGATCTGGGAGGCTTTGATGGGCTTCTCCATATCAACGATATGAGTTGGGGCCATGTCACCCGGCCCAAAGATTTTGTAAAGAAAGGCCAGGAAATTCATCTTAAGGTGATCCGAATCGACAAGCAGGAGAAACGGATCAATCTTTCCCTCAAGCATTTTAGCGATGATCCCTGGGTGCATTTTGAGGATAAGTACCATGTCAATGATATCGTTAAGGGAAGGGTTACCAAGTTAACCGATTTTGGCGCCTTCATAGAGCTTGAAGAAGGCATCGAAGGGCTTGCCCATATTTCCGAGTTTTCCTGGGTCAAGAAGATCCAGAAACCCGGCGACCTTCTTTCCATCGGCGACGAAGTTGAGTGCATGATCCTCGGTTACGATCTCCAGGCTGGCCGGGTTTCCCTGGGCCTCAAGCAGGTTACCTCGAATCCCTGGAGTGATGTGGAGGAGAAGTATCCTGTAGGCGCCAGGCTCACCCGCAAGGTGGTAAAGATTACCAATGCGGGGGCTTATATAGAACTGGAAGAGGGAATAGACGGTTTCCTCCATGCCGACGATATCTCCTGGACAAAGAAAGTCAAACATCCGGGCAGCGAATTAACTGCAGGCCAGGAACTGGAGATCATGGTTATCAGCGTTGAACCGGAAGCCCACAATATCAGGCTGGGTATCAAACAGCTTACCGAAGATCCCTGGAAGAGCTTTGCGGAGACCTATAAACCCGGAACAATGGTGGAAGGGGAGGTCTCTTCAGTTACCGATTTTGGAATATTTGTCCGTGTTCCCGGCGGTATTGAAGGGCTTATTCATAAGACAAACCTGGTGGAAAACCGGGATGATAATCCCGATGATGTGCTTAAGAAGTACCAGAGTGGGGACAAGATCAAGGCGGTGGTTTTGGAACTGCAGCCTGAAAAACAAAAGGTCGCCTTCTCCATTCGGGATTACCAGAAAAAGGTACAGCGTGATGAAATTTCCCGCTATATGGCAGGAGAAGAATCTGACGGGTCGGCCTTTACCCTGGGAGATTTCCTGAAGTCCAAGTCGGATTCTTCTGCCGAGACCAAAGGCCGGGCCGTTTCTCCTGAAAGGAACAAGAATGAGGATGAAGGAACCGATAAGGGCGGCGCTGCCGAATAAGTTCCGCGGCCTGTATGTTGTCTAAGATCGATGTACAGAAATTTATTACTCTTATTGAGATTAACACGCTCATAAATTCGAACTATGAGAATGTCCATACTCTTTTGACCCAGATTCTTGAATCGGCAACACGGCTTTGTGAGGGAGAGGCTTCCAGCCTGCTCCTTATGAACGAGGAAAGCGGGGAGTTGTACTTTGAAATAGCGCTGGGCACCAAAGGCCCCGATGTAAAACGCTTTACCCTCAAGCAGGGAGAGGGAATTGCCGGCTGGGTGGCCCAGCACAACAAAGCGATAATCGTCAACGATGTGGCCAACGACAAGCGTCATCTCCGGGAAATTTCCAGGCAGATCGACTATCCTGCAAAAACAATGATGGCAGTTCCCATGCGGATCAAGGATCGGTGTATCGGCGTCATTGAACTGATAAATAAAAAAGACGGGAAAAATTTTAGCCAGGATGATCTTGAATGGCTCGAAATTTTTTCCAATCAGGCTGCCCTGGCCATTATCAATGCCCGGAGTTTTGAACAGGCCCGCAATGAACTGGAGTTCCTGCAGGACAGGATCAATACCGATCAGGGCTATCACACCCTCATTGCAAAGAGCCCTGTGATCCTTGAAAAGCTTGACATTATCGAAAGGGTTGCAAAGACGGATTCTTCGGTACTGCTCCTGGGGGAAAGCGGAGTAGGGAAGGAGATCTTTGCCGAACAGATACACCAGAAGAGCCAGCGGAGCAAGAAGCCTTTTATCCGGGTAAACTGCGCGGCCCTGCCCGAGGGCCTTCTGGAGAGTGAACTTTTCGGCCACGTCAAGGGAGCCTTTACCAATGCCATTTCCAACCGGCAGGGCCGTTTTGAACTGGCCGACGGCGGGACGATCTTTCTGGATGAGATTGGGGATTTGCCCCTGCCTCTTCAGGCAAAGCTGCTCAGGGTCATTCAGGAGAGAAGCTTTGAAAAAGTGGGCGCCGATGCTACAATCACCGTCAATGTGCGGATCCTGGCGGCCACAAACAAGGATATTGAAGCCTTGATAGAGCGGGGGGAATTCAGGAGCGATCTCTACTACAGGCTCAATGTACTTCCCATCTACATCCCGCCCCTCAGACAGCGGCCTGAGGATATTCCTGAACTGGCAGCCTTTTTTCTTAAAAAATTCATGAGGGAGACAAAAAAACAGTTTGAAGGCTTCTCCAACGAGGCGATGGAGGCAATGCTTTCCTACAGTTGGCCGGGAAATATCCGGGAGTTGGAAAACTGTGTTGAACGGGCCTGTGTGATCAGCAAGAATAAATGGATTCAGGGAGAAGATCTCCTGCTCAAGAATGGCTCTGTTATTTCCGAACCGGAAACCGGAAGCCGGGACTTAAAAAATGCAATCAATGTGTTTAAGGCCCACTTTATCAGGAAGATATTGGAAGAAAACAAGTGGAATCAAACCGAAACAGCCAAGGCGCTGGATATTCAGCGTACCTATCTTTCAAGGCTGATAAAGGAACTGGATATCAATCATCCGGAAGAATGAAGGAGAATTTAATGTCTGATGTAAATGAAAAACACGGAGCGCAGGAACAGATTGAGCAATTTATTCAAAAAAACCGGAAGTTCATTGCGGCCTTTGCGGGTCTTATAGTTATTGTCATTGCCGGCTTTATCGCGGCCTTTGCCATCCGGGACAATCTCCGCAATAAATCCTTTAGTGCGGTGGAAGAACTCAGCCGCCGTTATGAAGCTCTCCGTTTTGACATCACTTCCGAAGAAAAGAAAGATGAGGTAGACACACTGCTATCCGATGTAAAGGAATTTGCGGGAAAGGCTTCAGGCTACGCGTATGCCCAGGCGTGGAATATTGCGGCAAACATTCATGCCGACCGGAAAGAGTGGCCCGATGCTCAGGCCTCCTGGGTCAATGCGGCAAAGGCCGCCGCAAAAACCTATCTTGCCCCGGCGGCATGGTATAATGCCGCAGTTGCCGCGGAAGAACAGAACAATATTGATGAAGCAATACAGTTTTACAATGAAAGCCTTGCCCTTTCCGATCATTTTCCTGTTGCCGCCAGGGCTCAGTTTTCCATCGGGAGACTTCAGGAAGGACGGAACGAAAAAACAGCGGCGCTTGAATCTTACCGCAGCCTGGTCAGCAAGTGGCCCCAGGATCCGGTCTGGACAAATCTTGCCCGGAGCCGGATTGTTGTTCTGGAAAAATAATGAGAAGAAAGGCATTTTCTTTCTTTTTATGTATTCTTGCGCTCCTTATTTCTTCCTGTGGAATAGAGGATTATTATTTTCTCTATTCCGTACCCCAGGGAAACATTCAGGTTACCCTGAATAACCGTGCGACCATTCAGCTTCCAAGCCTGAGCGCCGAATATTATTACTTTACCAATTTTACCCTTTTCTACCGGCTCTATATTTCCGGAAGTCAGGAATCGGGAACTATTCAAACTTCCCAGGCCTCTTTGAGTTCCATCAATCCATATCTTTCTTCCGATTACTTCGCCATTGAACCATATACAAAGAGCGATACTACCGTATCCGCTACTACCGGTTCACTTTTCAAGGGCCGTAATTTTTATACACTTGAATTGGAAAATGCAAATATAGATGATGTTCTGTCAAGCGAGGTTATGGGACGAACACTGATCATAGATTTTCCGGTTACCGGTGCACGGCCTTTCCTGAGCATAGGCGGCAGTTCCTATACTCTCTACCGCTCAACGGGGGAGGGGAGTTTTAATCCCGTACCCAACCGTTATTTTCTTAATACTTCAGAACTCAATTCCAGTTCAAATGTTTCGTCCACGGTAAATGCCGATGTGGCGAACAGAACCGGTATAAGCGGCTCCCGTTTTACCTACGCCGCCATGTACATTGTTGTTACAGGAATTGATTCCAACTTTACTCCCATCTACAGCGCTCCGACTTTTGTGGGTATCTTTGCCTTGCCGAATCCCTAATTACTTTTAAGACTCTTATGCGAAAACAGGAATTAACTACGTAACTAACACGGACAAAGAAAGGTAGGTGAGTTTAAGATCCATGGCTTTTCTCCTGCCGAATCGGATATATTTTACTATTCATAATGTTGATTCTGTCTACTTGTATTTACCGGAATTTTGTATTGACAACGAAAAGAAGGTATGTATAAGATATATGAAGAGCTGTTCGGAAATTTCAGTTTTCCGAATAATAAGCGCTTAAAAGGAGTTTTTGTTATGAAATTAACCGGAAAATGTTTTCTGCCCCCCCCCCCCCCCCGTTATCCGTGTAGCATAAAGTTTCTTTTTCTTCCGCTTTTTATAATCAGTTCGATTTTTGTTAACTGCGATACAGGAAGCCCTGGCAT
>JAIRNJ010000120.1 GCA_031258115.1 Treponema sp.
GAAAAACAATTACGGGGCAATTAATTGAAATATGGCACGGAAATGCGGAAGGAGACCCTTATTGCGACGAGTATGGACATGAAATAGTATTTGAAAATGGAACTATTGAAACAGACATAAAGGATAACGCAGTAACATTAGAATTTGTGTTTTTTATGTTTGGATCAAAATATACCAATAAAATCGTGTTGAAGGAAGTTCTAACAGGATGAAATACCTTATTGCTGCTGTTTTACTGCTTTCGGCGCTGCCGGTATTTCCCCAGGACATCATCTTTCCCGAGGCAGTCATGGGCATGACCAAAAAAGAAGCGGCGGAGGCGTATCCCAATCTGCGCTTTGAAAAGGGTCATGCCTGGGTTTCCCTGGGAAACGCAGTTGTCACGCGGTGTTACATCGACCCAAAGGCAGGGCTTTACCGGGTGGAATCCGGTATGATCGAGGAAGATGACTCCTTTATCAACGCCCTGCGGGATGTTTTTATCCAAAGGCACGGCGGCCCCGCGGTTTCGGAAACTGAGTATTTCTGGAACGTCGATCAGGGTAATACCTTTAATGATCCCGATACGTGGTTAATAGACATATCCCAACGGAACGGTTTTTTAATCGTAGGCAGGGAATTTAAAAACGCCTTCGACGTTCAGCAGGAACGGGAACGGTACTATGTCATTTATGAACAGGGCCCTGCCGGGGGCGTGGTGTTTTACGACAAGGGCCATTATCTGGACGGCTGGCGTTACCTTGAAGCCGCTCCGCCGGAAACCGAATTCCGGGCGCCCTGGGGCTGGGGCCAGGACGGCCCCTTCACCAACGATGAGATAGAGAGTATCCCCGGCGGCATGGGCGGCGGCTTACAAAGCGCCGCAATCATCGTCAAAAAACTAACCGAAGCGGGCAAGACCGGCTGTGCGGCCCAGCTCTGCGATGCGCTGGAATACGGCGGTTGCGATGACTGGTATCTGCCCGCCTTCGCCGAGTGTTACCGTATGCTGGAACTGTTACAGGACTACGCGCCCGCCGGCATAAGCAAGACTGACCACTGGACATCATCGCTTGTGCCCCGCCATGGGCCTTTCTATCTGCTTTTTGCGCGGTATGCCGCGTTGAGCGACACCGGGTTTGGCAGCGGCATTTCTGCTAACAAGGACGAGGAGCTTTCGGCCCGCGCTGTCAGACGCTTCTAAACCGGCGCATGGCACGGAACGAGGTCAGTGAGCTATGGAAAAACAGGAGATAACCGGGCATGAACCGCAAAACATTCCTTAAAATGATCGGGTTTGATTTGTGGAAGCTGGACCATTTCAGGATAAAAGACGCCGTATTCCTCTGCCTTTTCCTCATGGGGATTCATTTTTTATCTGTGCTGCCGCTGCGTATATTCCTGATAGATCTGATCATTCTGTATGACCTGGTCTTTTTCGGGATTGTTATAGTTATACTCAGGAAATCCGGCGGGGAGGAGATGCGCAAAATCCTGAAATGGCGAAAGATTCCGGTTCCGCTTTTTTTCGCGCTGCTGGTTATGTTTTTCGGCATGGAAATACTACGGCGGGACTTGGGCAATATAATGGAAATGATACTTCCCATACCGGAGGGATTTTTTGGTGACCCATATCAAAACAGTATTTTTACGGTTTTGGTATGCTATTCGCTTTTCCCCGCGGTAACCGAGGAGTTGTTCTTCAGGGGGATAATTTTACGGCGGCTGCGGGGCAATTATCCAAGAGGGAAAGCCCTGGCGGTAAGCTCCCTGCTTTTCGGCCTTATGCACCTTAACCCCTGGCAGGCGCTGCTTGCAGGAATAGCGGGCTTGTTTTTGGGCTGGATATACCTGGAATTCAAATCAATATGGCTGTGCATGTTCGTGCATGGATACAGTAACCTGATGGCGTATTTTGTGCCCTTTCCGGTAGAGTATCTGCCGAATCCGCAGAGCTATGCGGTCCGGGTGATGCATCCGCCATGGTTTGATATTATGGGAACGGTGTTGTTTATCACCGGCTGGGGCTTAACCGTGAGTATTTCCAGAGCGAGTAGACGGCGTGCATGGAGCACACAATGAAAAGGAAACCGGATATTCCGGACGCCGGTCACCAAATGCAGATAACAGGTGTCTGTCCGCTGTCTGTTCATTGATAATCGGGATTTAACGGCTTCGCTTCGCTGTTATCGACTTTCCGTAAGAGACAATTCACGGCGAACCATGCCGCTGATAATCTCCGTAGGAGACTGTTTTGTCGCCAGCATTTTCGCCGTAAGGTATTCCGCCGATAAGTGGTCAAGAATGACTATCATGTTACGGTGTTTGATAAACGGCCCCTGAATCATAGGGTCTACTTCCGGGGTGGTTTTGGTCAAAAGTTCGTCAAGATCCCATGCTTCCTGTTCGGTCATGTCAGACATAATTACCTCTTTCGGCATACTGATAAAATTCTTTCCTGCATTTCATAGCATGAAAGACATTATAACTCCCATCTGTCCTTATATTTTATACATGATTTCAAGTAAATTGCTATTTTGATCAAACCCAATAAGTAAAAACTTGTTAATTGTTACTTCAGTCAGCCTGTTGACATTGAAGGCGGCCTCCCCGATATGGGTGACATACTCCGGAATAACAACAGCCGTCAACCGGTTATCGCAAAACGCACTTGATTCGATGCGGGTAACGCTTGCGGGGATGCGGACGCGCAGCAGTCCGCTGCGGTTAAAGGCGTTGGATTGTATGGCGTCGATACCTTCGCTGATAATTACACTTTCTACGCCTTTTTAAAAAAGATTCCCCAACGGTAACACAGGTACTCGCCGGTACCCAGTACGGATTTTACCGGCTTTCCGTCAATGAACGCCGGTATGGTTACTTCCTTTTCCGTTCCCCGGTAATCATGAATAATTAAGCCGTCTTCATCGTCGTAATAATCCCATTCACCCTGAACCGCTTTCATTCGCCCGTAAACTCCCTCCTTATAAACAGTGTCTGTCCATAAAGCCGGTTACTTCGCGGACAGACTCTAACTAGCAGCGGAGCGGAAAGAACTCAACCCTTGATTCCCGACATGGCAATCCCCTGGGTGATCTGCCTCTCGAAGATAAAGAACACGATGATCGCCGGGATGGAGGCCACCATGTTGGCGGTAGAGGGTACCACATAGTCGGCGGTGTAGGTGTTCATCAGGGTGGGGATGCCCACCGGCAGGGTAAACATCTGTTCGCCCATGGCGCAGAGCAGGGGCCAGAGGTAGTTGTTCCAGCTTCCGATAAAGGCAAAGATGCTCACCGTTACAAGTACTGTTCTGGAAAGGGGAAGCACGATCCGGGAAAAGATTGTGAAATTCCTTGCCCCGTCTATCTGGGCCACTTCGATCAGCTCCTTGGGTATGCTCTTGAAGAAAGTGGTCATGATGATAAGATTCATGGAACCTGCGATGATCGGCAGGATCATTCCCGCATAGTTATCGATCATGTAAAGGGAATTGGCGGTGATAAACAGGGGTACGATGGTGGCTTCGGTAGGCACCATGAGTCCCAAAAGAAAATAAAAATAAAAATTGTTTTTTCCGATAAAGTTCATCTTTGCAAGCGGGTAGGCGGCAAGCGCGGAAAAGAAGACGCATAGAAACGTAGCCGCGGCGGCGATGATAACACTGTTCATAAACCAGATCGGCACCGAGCTCCTGAAAAATATATACGGATAATTGTTCAGGGTATAGGGAGGCTTGAACCAGTCAAGCGCTGTTCTAACCGGCGTACCTTCTGTTTTAAGGGAGACGGCCAGAGACCAGATGACGGGACTTAAAAAAACAACGGCGATGATAATGGAAATGATATTGATCAGCACAGTTCCGGGCGTATTATTTTTTTGTATCTTCATGCTGTTTTCTCCCTGCGGTTCTGGAACCGGATCTGAATAAATGAAAGCAGCACCAGAATGATAAAGAGGGCATAGGACATTGCGGATGCATAACCCATGTCGTTCTTTGCAAAGGCGCTTTCAAAAATATACTGAATGAGGGGGCGGGTCATACTGCCGGGGCCTCCGCCTGAGATCATGAAGATCTGCCCGAATATTTTAAAGGATGCGATTATCTGCAAAAGCAAAATAAGGTAGGTGGTGGATTTGAGGAGAGGCAGGGTAACGCCGAAAAGCTGTCTGGCCGGAGAGGCCCCGTCAAGTTCCGCGGCCTCGTAAACACTGACGGGAATATCCTGCATGGCGGAAATATAGAGCATCATGGAGAAGCCGGTTGTCCACCAGACCGTGGCGGAAGTAACAACCACCCAGATAAGATTTACCTCGGTAAGCCACATGATCTCCTGATCCGGGGAAAGGAAACCAATTGAGTGGAGAAAGGTGCTCATAAAACCCATATAGGGGGAGAACATGAATTTCATCATGTAGGAAATAACTGAAACGGAAAGTACATTTGGAAGGTAGTAACAGATCCGCAGGCCCTTCTTCATACCGGTTTTCCGGTTTGCCAGGAGTGCGAGAAGGAGGGCGGTGAGGATCAAGAGCGGAACGGAAATGATCACAAACCATGTGGTATGCCAGAGTGCGCTCCAGAAAAATTTATCGGTAAGGAAGCGGGTATAGTTTGATCCTCCCAGAAACCGTATCTTCCCCATGAGACCCCACTTGTGAAGGCTTACATAGATCCCCTGAATAACCGGCCAGATGATAAACAAGGTATAGAGCAAGAGGAAGGGAAGCATAAAGAGGATCGCCGTCAGCGTCTTCTGTCCGATTTGTTTGTCGCTGGATTGTTTCATCATTCTTTTCCCACTATAACAAGGACAGCTCCGAAACCCTGAAGGGTTCCGGAGCTATGGTTTTTCAAAAAACTAAAAAAACCGCCGGTTTTCAAGCCTCTTAGTTCTTTATTGCCGAATTGAATTCGTCAATAATGTTCTGGGCCGCCTGCGCGGAAGTCGCCTGATTGTTCCATACAAGGTCAAGATTCTTGATCAGTGAATCCTTGAAAGAACCGAAGTGCACATCCTTGGAGGGGAGGACTGCGGTAGCGGCCGCCTTGGCATAGTCTGCCCGGCGGGGAAGCGCCGTAAAGGCGGAGCTTGAAAGGATGGGAATGTTTGAGGGAATCTGGCCCGATTCAGCCCAGGTAGGGGCGCCTTTGGTAGCCGCCCAGTTGATGAAGTTTACCGCAGCCTGAGTGTCCGCAGCGTTCCTGCTCTGTTTGGCAGGAATGGTGAACACATGGGCGTCGGCCCATTGGGCTTCGTTTGTGCCGAAGAGACTGGGGAAGGGCTGGGCGCCGTTTTGGCAAAATTTCTTGACAATGTGGCGCTTCATTAACTATGATTGCTAAAAAGCTACAATTTTTCTGTAGCAATATCCTGCAACGGGTTTACGGAGCTTCCGCGGCCCGGATGTTTATATGAGGCATACTATGAAGTGTTATGTACCTGATTATCCCCGTCCCCAGCTTGTGCGTCCCGGTTCCTGGGAAAACCTCAACGGCCAATGGGATTTTGCCTTTGACGACGGCAACGAAGGGCTTGCCAAAGCATGGGAAACCCTCTTCCCTCCGGCGCAGAAGATCACTGTCCCCTTTAGCTACGAGACCCCCAAAAGCGGAATCAACGATCCGCGGCGGCATGATGTGGTCTGGTATCAGCGGAGTTTCAGCTATAAAAAAAGTTCCGAACGGCTGGTGATTCATTTTGAAGGCTGCGATTACAAAACCGATGTCTACATCAACGGAAGCCACGCGGGGACTCACCGGGGAGGCTATGCCCGTTTCTCCTTTGATATTACACACCTTGTAAAGGAAGGGGAAAACAAAATCACCGTGAGGGCTGAGGATTCCTTCGATTTGACCCAGCCCCGGGGCAAGCAGCGCTGGAAGGATGAAAATTTCGGCTGCTGGTATGTCCAGACCACGGGGATCTGGAAAACCGTGTGGCTTGAAAAGCTGCCCGCCGCCTATATTGCATCGGTAAAGATGACTCCCCGCGCAAAAGACTACAGGCTTGATATTGAGGCGGAGATCAGCGTTCCCTCCGAAGCTTCCCTTAAGGGACTTGAGGCAGAAGTCCTGATATACTACAAGGATCATCCCGTTACCGGCCTTGCCCTTCCTGTTACCCGGAAGCATCTTGAACTTTCCGCTTCGCTCAAATCCGTTTCCGTAAACGCATGGAACATATCGCTGTGGTCTCCGGAACATCCCGAACTCTACGATGTAGTGTTTCTGTTGAAGCGCAAGGGTGAAACCGTGGATGAGGCCCTCTCCTATTTCGGTATGAGGGAGATCCGCATTGACGGCGCAAACATACTGCTTAACGGCGTTCCGCTTTACCAGCGGCTCATTCTCGACCAGGGCTACTGGAAGGAAAGCCACCTTACTCCCCCCGATGAAAAGGCCCTGATTGACGACATCGACAAGATCATGGCCGCAGGCTACAACGGAGTGCGCAAGCATCAGAAAACAGAGGATGAACGTTTCCTCTACTGGGCGGATGTAAAGGGACTTCTGGTGTGGAGTGAAGTACCCGCAGCCTACGAGTTCTGCGATGAAGCGGTAGATAACTTTACCCGTGAATGGATGGAGATTGTCAGGCAGAATTACAATCATCCTGCGATCATCACATGGACACCCTTCAACGAATCCTGGGGCGTGCCGCAGATCAAGACAAGCAAGGTCCAGGCGGAATTTACCGAGGCGATCTATTACCTTACCAAGAGTTACGATCCCTACAGGCCCGTGATCTGCAATGACGGATGGGAGCATACGATCTCCGACATCATCACCCTCCACGACTATGAAGAAAAAGGTGAAGATTTCCTTGACCGCTATCTGGATAATCTCGAAGAGATCCTTGATAACGAACTTTACCACAACGCCTTCAAATCGGCATTCGCGGACGGCTACAGCTACCAGGGCCAGCCGGTTATCCTCAGCGAGTTTGGGGGCATCGCCTTCAAGAGCGGCGAAGAAGGATGGGGTTACGGTAACAAGGTTGCGACAAAAGAGGAATACATCAAACGTTTTGACGATATCACCACCGCAATAAAAAAAGTGGAGATCATAAGCGGCTACTGTTACACCCAGGTAAGTGACGTGCAGCAGGAGATCAACGGTATCATGGACATGGAACGCAACTTCAAGGTGGATCCCGCCGTTCTCAAAGAGATCAATGAGAGGAAGATAAGCAGCCGTTACCAGTTCAGGAGCTAAATGCCGGCCCTGAAACCGAACCGGGCATGGAACGAAGTTTCCTGCGTAAATCTGTTGTATGAAAAACCGTATCAACCTGGATCTCGGCCAGTATGAAAAAACTGCGGCAGTCTGCAAGGCTCTTTCCTCACCGGAACGCCTCAAGATGCTGCAGGTACTGGTGGAGGCTTCTTCAGGGATGAATATCAGTGAACTTGCCGACTGGTTTGCCCTCCCCCTCTCCACTACGGCATTTCATGTAAAGGTGCTGGAGGAGGCGGGCCTGATCTTTACCGAGGAGAAACCGGGGCTCCGGGGTGCGCAGAAGATCTGCGCAATACTCGCCGAGGACGTGTATATCAATCTCTACGGCCGGGAGAAACACAACAAGCCTGCCAAGGAACTGGGCGGCTACAGTATGCCCATAGGCAATTACTTTGACTGCCTGGTTTCCAAACCCTGCGGCATGGCGAGCAAGAAAAATTTTATCGGGATTGAAGATTCGGAATACGCCTTCTACGGAAGGAACCGCTTCCAGGCTCAGATAATCTGGTTTACCGCGGGTTTTGTTGAATACCGTTTTTCAAATTATTTTCTCCGTAACGAAAAAGTTCTGGAGGCCTCATTTTCCTTTGAAGCCTGCTCCGAAGCGCCCGGTTACAACAACGACTGGCCCAGCGACATAAGCGTGTGGATAAATAATGAAGAGGTATTCGGTTTCCGCTGCGCCGGAGACTATGGCGGTAAACGGGGAATCTACACTCCCTCATGGTGGCCCGAAAGTTCCACCCAGTACGGGGAACTTCACCGTCTTGTCATACAGAGGGAAGGCTGTTACGGAGACGGCAGAAAAACTTCGGATCATAATCTGGAAACGCTGGGGATCTGCCGGGGGGATTATGTCTCTCTCAAGATCGGCATCAGGGAAGATGCGGAATGCGTGGGAGGGATCAACCTCTTTGGAGAAAGTTTTGGAAATTACAAACAGAACATCGAAATGAATGCAAAACTCGAGCGCTAAGGAAGCACTGATTTATTCAACCGAGAATAAATCAGTGCTACTTTAAAAACCAGTTATGGAGCAAAGGCAACCTTGTAATCGCCGTATTTCCCGGATGCATGATCAAAAGCCTTTTCCCATTCCTCCAGGGGGAATATGTTTTCCACGATACCGCCGGTCTTGAGTTCCCCCCCGGAAATATTTTCGATGACAAAGGGGAAACAGTACGGACTTAAGGAAACACCGTGAATGTCCAGCTCCTTGGTGTCGCCGATGAGCGTCCAGTCTACCGTTGCCTTTTCTCCAAAGACGCTGAACTCCACAAAGCGGCCCAGCTTGCGGATCAGGGAAAGCCCCTGATTGACGCTGGAAGGATGCCCCGTTGCTTCTATATAAATATCGCAGCCGTAACCTTCCGTCATATCCATTATTATCTTTTTTACATCGGTTTTTGAGGGATTAAAAGCGTGGGTGGCGCCCAATTCAAGGGCTTTTTCAAGACGCTTGTCCATCATGTCAAGCGAGATGAGAGCCTTTGGATTTTTAAGCACGGCGTTGGTCACCATGCCCAGACCCAAAGTACCCGCGCCCGAAATGACTACGATGTCTTCACACTGAATCTCCGCCCTGTCTATGGCATGTTTTGAACAACTGAAAGGCTCAATGAGCAGGGCATCCCGGAGCGGCATGTCTTCCGGCACCTTGTGGACAATGGCGTTTTTCGGGTAGCGTACATATTCGGCCATGCCGCCGTTCCAGTCGCCCTTGAAACCGAAAACCCGGTGGGGCTGGCACATCCAATACTTGCCTGTTCTGCAGAAACGGCATTCGCCGCAGGGGATGATCTGATCCGCAATGATCCTGTCGCCTTCTGCAAGACCCTTCCTGAAATTCTTTACATTCTTTCCAATCTCCACAATACGGCCCAAAAATTCGTGCCCCGGAATGAAGGGAGGCTCGGCGTAACCGGGAGAGCTTCCGTCGCCCCAGAAAGCCTCTATCCCATGGAAACACTTTAGATCCCCCGCGCAGATGCCGCAGCCTTCAACCTTGATGATAATATCGTCATCCCCGCAGTCCGGGCTTGGAAAGGCAGCCTCAAAACGGTAGTTATTTTTACCGTAGCATAACAGGGCCTTCATCGTTTTTG
>JAIRNJ010000137.1 GCA_031258115.1 Treponema sp.
TCCATTCAAACGCAGTACCTCCATTGAGCCTGAAGGCAGGAGCTGAGTCTTCCAGGATGATCTCATCCAGGGAAAAGCCGCCGTCCGGAACCTTTAGTCCTTCGGAATCAATAAAAAAAGCCGTATATCCTGATTTTCCCGGGACAATTTCCCCGGAACGGGACTCCAGGGAAGGCCGGTAAGTGAAGGATGCGCCCGGAACACCGTTTCCTTCAACGGAAATTCCCTGCCCGAGTCCCGCATACCGGACTTCAACCTTATTCCACTCTCCGGGAACAAAAGCCGAAAGGGGTACGGTTCCCTCAAGATAGGTCTCCCGATCGCGGCCCAGGGATTCCGGCCCCCGGCCAAGCAAAAAACGGAGATGAGCAGGCATCTGGTGTGAAAATGCGGGAGCCTTAAAGAAAAAGCTCAAGACCCGGTATTCGGAGAGGGGAATCCCGGCAGTTCTTCCGTCAACGCCGGGGTTTTCTCCGTTTGCAAGTTGTTCCCATCCGGCCTGCAGTACCTTTTGATCTCCGGAAGGATGAAGCCGGCCGATAATATCACCGTATTTTAGTCCAAGGGATTCGTCGAGCCACTCCCTGGCGGAAACGGAACTCTGACCGATTGAGTCCCTGGCCCCTTTAATGGCACCGTCTTTTACAAGGACCGGCCTGAATGGAGACGCATGGAGGATCGGAGGGGCCAGAAGTACCGTTCCGTCCACGGAGGAAAGCCCCTGCTTGAGGGCTATGATTCGCAAATATGTGGCTCCCCGGAGTTTTCTCCGGTCTTCATCATTGAGCTGTACTGTTTCTATTCTGGGTTCGGAACCGAAGGCGGCGGGATTCCCGGGGCTGTTCTGCGGGGAAGGGTAGATCTGCCGTTCCATGATCAGCGAGGGATTTTCCGTAAAGGGGCTGTCTTCTTCCGAAAGGATGCCGATCTGCAGAATAAGGGCGAAATCCGAATAGTCTCCGCCAAAAGAATGAAAACGGAACGGCACTTCTATTGCCTTGGTTTCCTCCAGTATGCTTCCCTCATCCCCCAGGGGAACTTCAAAACCGGCCCAGGTCTTGCCGGAACCCAGGCTGAATTCGGCGCCCAGAACATCCGTTTTATCGGTAAGGAGAGGATCCCTCACGGGGAAGGGCCCTGTTTTTCCGCTTAGCTCTCTGGCTCCATTCCAGCCTATTTCACGGATTGTAGTTCCCAGAGCAGTACTTTCCTGATAATTCCGGTAGATGAGATTCCACTGGTTTGCGGAAGAGAGTTCCCCATATAATCCTCCCATGATATAACCGGGCGCTTCGGAATCGAAACTGTCCTGAGCGGGAAGATCCATTGTCAGTTCCGAACTCTCCATGCCCGCTGCCCGGTAGAGACTCGATGTATCGTTCTGCTCAAAACCCGCGCCGAGAGTGACGCGGGCCTTCATGTTTTCAGTCTCCCAGGAAGTTTCGGCGCCGAGACCGACGGTTCCCGGATTGGTTGCGCCTTCCTCGGAAAAAGTCTGCGGTGTGGTTCCCGGCAACTGCATGGCCTGCATATTCCAGCGGAGCCCCAGGCCGAGTCCCGCGCCTAAAGGACCGGAATTTTCGTAGACAGCGCCGAGTCCTGCTACCAGGCTTCCCAGATCCGAACCCGCGCTTTTTTTAAGGTAGCGGATGCGGATAACTTCGTTGAAACCCGCTGGGCTGGACAGGCGCACCGTTCCGCTGTTTTCATCAAAACTGGAGGAAGAATCCTCAAGACCTCCCCGGAAAACCTGTACGGAACCGGGTACCACATCCGTCCCGATGGCATAGGAACCTGCGGAACTGTAGTTGGTAAAGCGGATGCCCAGATCCGCAGGATTCTTCCAGGAACCGGGAAGATATAATTCTCCATAACGATCCGCCATGGGCCAGCGGGCTTCCGGCTTCCTTCTGTCCCGTGCAGTTTCCTCCCGGATAAGTTCATAGATACCTCTGCGGATTTCACTGCGGGCATAGAAGGGGAGGGTTGCGGCGACCGATGCGTCGTCCAGGGAGAGAACCCTGTAGCCCGGAACACGATCCCCGGTTGAAAGGGTTACCAGTTCCGCATTGGCAGTGGCACTGGAAGGAGCCTCGTAGCGGGAGAGGTTTTCAAAGGGGGAAAAAGCGCCGCCTTCCCGGAGCACGAGAACCCTTGTCCCGTTACTGAGGAGCAGATCCCCCGGCCGCCTGAGACCCGAACTGTCTCCGCATTGGGGATAGGAGGCAAGATCGTGATCCGGGCCGAACCAGTCCTGTACATCCGGGAGAAAACCGCTCCCCGGAGCAGTATAGCTTCCCAGTGAAAAATTCCAGGGCTGTCCGTTCCCGTTCTTGCTGTAAGCAACGGCAACCATGCCTTCAGGACTTGTACTCAGTTCCACAAGGCCCGCAGCGGCTCCGGAAGCATACTCGCCGGGCAGAGCCAGTCTCCAATGGCGGCCCCGGTTATCCACCAGGTCGCCGTTTTTATCTTCAAGGTAGACCTGGGGAGCCTGATCCAGATTGTTATCGGGAAGGACAAAGGAACGGTAACGGAGAGGATTCTTAAGTTCGGTATAGCTGTAGCTTCTCTCCCGGTTTCCCACAAAGACCCTCTCCTCCCTGGCGCCCATATCGTAACGGAAGAGGCTGTGGAATTTGATGTCCCCGCCGCCGAATTTTCCGTAAAGTCCGAATGCGTAGGGGTTGTCTCCTCCCAGATCGAGATAGGGGAAGCGCGGAAAATCGAGGCCCGTATTGCCGATACCGACATACTGAACCGGCTCGTTCCCCATGCCCTGATAACCTGCCCGGTATGTGTTTACATTGGGCGCATTCCCGTCTTCCTGAAAACTGGCTTCCACAAACCAGCGTTCCCGAATCCAGAGTGAGAGCGTAAGATCCGCTTCCTGTGTAAAAAGTACCGGAGAATCTTCAGATTTGGCGTAAAATTGATTGAATTCCCGGTTGTGGGAGAAGCCGTAATTGGCCTGCAGGGTACTGTTCCAGAAACCTGAAATAAAGAGATCCACATCCGTATCTCCCAACTGAAAACTGGCCAGTTCTGTCTTCGCCTCTTCGGTGATACGTTTTTTCAGGGCTTCGATGTCCATCTCCAGGGCAGGACTTTCCGTTTTTTCGGGAGCGGAGGCTTCCAGAAGGGGGTATTTTTCGGTAAAATCAGCCTCCTGGGCCGTGACGGATGCCGGATAAACGGAGATCATGAGAAAGGTGAGAAATAGCGGAACTCTCCGCCGGACTCCGCGGGAGCGAAGGCGGAGGCCGGGGCTTAGCACAGCATACATCTATTCAGTATAATCATCGGCAGAATAGTCTGCACCAGTAGCATTGGGGTATCAATGATCGTGTCCATGATTCAGTTTATTTTTGAAATTCCGGAAGTGGACAACATAAAGGAAAAACGGCGGATAATCCGTTCCCTCAAGGATAAGCTCCGGCGCAGGTTCAACATGAGCGTTGCCGAGGTAGATCTCCAGAATTCCCTGAGTTTTGCCCAGATCGGAGGCGCCCTGGTCTCCAATTCCCGCAGTTTCGGTGAAACGGTACTCCAGAAGGCTTTTCAAATGGTCGAGCGCGATTTGCCGGTTCGTATTCAGGACATGAGCATCCATTCCGAGGAATTTTAAACATGCATAAAAAGTTGTTTCTCCTTCTCTCCTTTCTTTCCCTGTTCCTGGTTTCCTGTATCGGTGTAAAGGCCGGTATTTCCATCGATGCGGAGGGAAAGGGCCGTATACTCCTGGAATACCGTATCCTGCGGGAATTTGAATCCCTTGGACGTCTCGACGGCAACGAGGCCTGGCCGATCATCCCCGCGGGAAAGGCGGATCTGGAGCGAAGCCTTAAACGGCTTCCCGGAATGAAGTTAAAAGCGTTTTCCCAAAAGGATGAAGGAAACGATACCCTGATTCATGCCGAAATGGAATTTTCCTCGGTGGAGAGCCTGCTTCCCTTTCTCGATGCATGGGGGGAGAGAGCCCTCTATCAGAGTGAAAATGGCAAAAAACGGCTCTCCCTCTGCCTGAATCCCGGCGGAAAGCTCTATGATCCGCAGCTTATCGCAATCTTTAAGCGGTTTTCAGAGGATTATGTATGGGAATTGAGCCTTACCGCGCCCGGAACGGTTTCACTTGAGGCAAAAGACGGGAAGGGGAATCCCCTTGCAGAACTGCCCGGGGAAGCAAAGCTTGAAGAAAACGGTAAAAAGGCGCGTTTTTCCATAGCCCCGGCCGGTATCCTCTCTGCGGAAAACGGCCTCACTCTCGATTTTTCATGGTAGCCAAACTCAGGGCAAGGGCCCGGAGCAGGAGCAGCAGAAAGGGAAGAATCAGCAGGGCGGCGAACAGAAGCCGCCTGTGCCCCGCGTCTGCAAGAAGTTTTAGGTAAGCGGGGAAACCGTCCCGGTAAAGCAGGGGGAGCAGCATCAGCGGGAGGGGAGCAAGGATTGCGCAGATCCATACCAGGACAGGATTTTTTAAGATTCTACCCAGAAGCAGCAACAGGAAGGCTCCCAAAAGAAAGGGGAGATAGATAATATTAACCGCCAGCGCGATAAACATTTCCGCATTCATTGAAAAGAGGGCCGCGGCCCCAAAAATTTCCGCCGGAGGGGATCTGTGTTTTCTTCCCTTCCGTAAAACCGTTGTTATGAACCACACAAGGCCGCATGCGTTGCAGAAAAGAAAGGCGGTCAGTATAAGCCCTTCCGAAAGGAAAAAAGTATGCCCTGCCAGGGTCAGAAAGTTGTAATGCAGGGATGAATCATCCCGGTAAATGCCCCTTTGTACCGCATAACGGGCAATCAGTCTGCCCAGGGCTTCAGGATCAATGGGATGGCTGCCTTCCCGCGCCTCCGCCTGCAGGGCCCTAAAGCCCTGACTCTGGAGCCTGCGGAGGCAGGGGCTGGACTCCGCAATGCCGAGCCTGAGAAGCTCGGCGGGTTCCCCAAAACTGTATGCCATATTCTCCTCATTACAGAGCCGGGGCAGGGGTTTAAGCATATCCAACTGAACAAGGGAAGATTCCGTACCATGACGGAAAACGAGCGAACCGGGGCGTTCCGCAGGCTCAAGCCTGAAAATCAGGGTATAAAACGGATCGTTTATGATGCTGTCCGCCGCAGGAAAAACCTCTTCCCCCTCCGGAGGCGCATCCTCACCGCCGGGAAAAGCGGCAAAACAGTCCGCAGGAATCTCCTCCATGGCCGTTATTTCCCTGACAAATGCAAGGGCGGTTTCCGTGGAAAAGAGAAACTTCCCCTCCTCTTCGTTAAGGGGACAGAGAAGCACAAAAGTCCAGGGCTCTTCATTTTCAGGCCGGTTTTTTGCGGGAATCCTGATGAATACAGACGGGGCCTTCCCCTCTTCCGCCGTATCAAAAACATCCTCAAAGGGATAGATCCGTCCCTTTTCCCAGGATATTTGACGCTCATCGAGGAGGCTTTTCAGCCTTTCAAGGGGGGAATCTACGGGTACAGGTCCGGCCGGAGCTGCGGGGCTTGTCTGGCTCCGGATAAAGTATGGAAAACATAAACCCAGCGTCATCAAGGCAAACAGACGGATCATTAATTTAAGTATAGTAAAAGGAGCCCTCCCTTCATAGATATTGAAAAGTAAACAATCCACCACTATATTGAACTGAGGAACAAACAAGGTTTGAAAGTCAGGTACTCCGCCGTCTTTGGCATGTTTTTATTCTTTTTTCTTCTCTGCGCCTGTTCGCGCACGGAACCGGCGATCAGCTACGGCTTTATCTGCCTGGTGTATTACCAGGGTGAAAGTGAGTCCGGAAGCTCCGCCGGAGAGACGGGCCGAAGTTCCCCGCCGGAGGAGCGCTATTCTTTTTTTGTCATTCCGGATGCCGAGGATGGTATCGACGACATCGAAGAGATGTATTTTTACCATGACAAACAGGAACTCCGCTGGCATATCGGCAGGGAAGACTGGATAATCCATGAATACGAAGGAACCACATGGATCGGCACCAGGGCCATTGCCATGCCGGGAAACGAAGCGCTCCCCAGGGGGCAGTTCCGGGCGGTGATAATCAACCGGGGAGGCGAAAAATCGGAACGGTTCTTTACCTTTGACGCTCCTGCCGAAAATCCCCATCCTTTTCCGTTTCTGGAAATTTCAGACGGTTCCTGGAGGATAGATTCCGCGTACCCCAAAAACCAGTTTATCTGCTACGATATTGAGGGCAACTTTATCAAGGTACAGGAACTGGAAGACCGCGACGGCCTCGTCTCGGAACTGAACCTTCCGCAGGAAGTGAGAACCGTAGCCCTCTGGGCGGAAGACCCGGAATACTCCAGCTCCGCCCTTACCGATGCAGTGCGGGTCAGGTAATGCCGGCCCTGGAAATTGAATCGGGCATAAAACAAGGTTTTATGAGGGACATCAAATCTTTTGTGCTCAGATCCGGCAGAACCACGGAAGCGCAGAAACGCTCCCGGGAAAAATTCTCTCCGTTTTTCTGCATTCCCTTTTCGGAAAGCCTCCTGGATTTTACCCGGGTCTTCGGCAACAACAATCCGCTTACCGTGGAGATAGGTTTCGGCATGGGTATTGCCACCGCCCGGATCGCCACCGCAAACCCGGAGATAAATTACCTGGGAATCGAAGTTTTCCGGGCCGGAGTAGGGCGGCTCCTCTGGGAGATCGAAAACAGAAATTTAAAAAACGTAAGAATCATCGAACATGATGCGGTAGAAGTTCTGTCAAAGATGATCCCGTCTTCCTCCGTTGCGGCCTTCCATATTTTTTTTCCCGATCCCTGGCCCAAGAAAAGGCATCAAAAACGGAGACTGATAAAAAGGCCCTTTACCGGTCTTTTGACAGAAAAACTAAAGGCCAGGGGCTATATATACGCGGTAAGCGACTGGGAAGACTATGCCCTGCGGGCTCTGGAGGAATTATCCGCTACACCCGGCCTCCGCAACAATTTTGACGGTTTTGCCCCCGCTCAAGCCTGGAGGCCGCGTACTAAATTTGAAGAAAAGGGGCTTCTAAAGGGACACAGGGTAAGGGAACTATACTTTGTAAAGGATTGAAATGAGGAAAGAAAAATGACCGGAGAAGAGAAACGTATTGCCGAACTGGAAAAACTCATAAAGAAATATCAGGATTCCTACTACAATGGTGAAGAGGAAATTACAGACGCCGAATTCGACGCGCTGTGGGATGAACTAAAAAAACTTGATCCGGGCGCCTCCATCCTTAAAAAAGTGGGAGAGGACAGCACCGACGGTTTCCCCAAGGCAAAACACATTATCCCCATGGGAAGCCAGGAAAAGGCGGCAAACCCCCAGGAATTCCGGGAATGGGTTTCCAAAACCGGGGCGCGCAAATATATCGTACAGTACAAACTTGACGGGGCAAGCCTTGAGCTTCAGTATGAAAAAGGGATGTTGATCAGGGCTGTCACCAGGGGCGACGGCGTGATTGGAGATGAGATTACAGGCAACGCAAAACGCATGAATGGTGTGCGCGAAAAGATAGCCGCAAATTTTACCGGCGGCGTACGGGGCGAAGTGGTGATGAGCCATGAGGTCTGGAAGGCAAAATACAGCGACAAGGCAAACTGCCGCAATGCGGCTAACGGCATCATGCGCCGTAAAGACGGTACAGGCTGCGAAGACCTTGAGTATATCACCTACGATGCCGCCGCCGTGGACAACGATGATTTTTTCAGCGACGAGGGGGTAAAACTTGCATGGCTGGAAAAACAGGGGTTTTCGGTAACCGAATCAAAAGAATTCGGTGATGCCGGGAAGATCATTGCCTACCGGGACAAGGTGGCCGAAAACCGCGCGCGGCTCCCCGTGGACATTGACGGCCTTGTAGTCAAAGACAAACAAACCGATCAGGCGGATCTCCGCAAGGCAAGACCGGAACGGCAAATCGCCTTCAAGTTTGAACTGGAAACCGCGGTAAGTGTTTTGAAGGCCGTGGAATGGAGCGAGAGCGGAGCTACCTATACACCCATAGGGATTGTAGAACCGGTGCGGCTTGCGGGGACTACGGTTCAGCGGGCAAACCTTAATAACCCCGACATGATCCGCAGCATGGGATTGAAGATCGGCAGCAGGGTGATGGTTGTAAAGCGCGGGGAAATTATTCCCAAGATTGAAGGCCTTGCCGCGGAAGGCTCAAGAACGAATGAGGCCGAATTGACAGAGATTGTGTTTCCCCGCACATGCGGAGCCTGCGGTACGGAACTGGTAGACGGCGGTACAAGACTTTACTGCCCCAATACGGACTGCCCCAAACGCCTCCTGCACCGGCTTGAAAAATGGACAAAGGTTCTTGATATACGGGAACTCGGCGAAAAACTCATCCGCCAGCTTTTTGACAAGAACAGGGTTCGTCACATACCGGATCTCTACACCCTTGAAGCGGAAGAACTCTCCGAATTTGAACGTATGGGTGAACTTTCCGCGGCAAAGGTACTGCGCCATATCCGCAGCCCCCGCGAGCTTTCCCTCGCCTCTTTTATCGCGGGTTTCGATTTTGAAGGGGTAGGGGAGCTGATCATGGAAAAGGCGGCTTCTTACGGTTTTGATACCCTTGATAAACTACGCTCTGCACAAACAGCGGATCTTGCGGCGGTCTACGGCCTGGGGGAAATTACCGCGCAGACCATTGTTGACGGACTAAAGGAATGTGCCGCTGAAATTGACGGGGTTCTTGCGGCGGGGATCATCAGCATTGCCCCTCCTCCCTCTCCGGAAAACCAGCCCCTAAAGGGAAAGAGTTTCTGTTTTACAGGAGAGCTTAAAAGCATGAAGCGCAGCCAGGCTGAAGAGATGGTAAAATCCCTGGGAGGCAGCGCAAAGTCTTCCGTGGTAAAGGATCTGTCCTACCTTGTTACCAATGATCCTGAATCGGGGAGCGGCAAAAATAAAAAAGCCGCCGAATTTGGGGTGACAATAATAAACGAAGAGCAACTGCTTGAACTCCTGAAAGGCGGGGGAAAGAAAGACCTGCAGGGAGAGCTGTTTTAATGTACGGAACGATCCGTGATTGTATAATTGTATAAAAGATCCCATATTCAAAAGGAATCTCTTGAACTATAATTGAATTAATGCCTGTCCATAAAGCGCCTTGATCATGGACATGGACAGAAGCAAAGCTGCAAGGAGACGGAAAATGAATATAATACCAAAGCCCGCGGAAATTACGGAAAAAGAAACAGCCTTTGACATTAAAAAACTGTCAAAGGCCGCGGGGGATCCCTCTTTCAAAAACGAAATGGAAGTTTTTAACATCCAGTGCGGAGAATTCATTTACAGCGGCCCGGAAACCCTTGTCTGCGAAAAAGATTCCGCCCTCAAGGACGAATCCTATAAATTAAGCATTGACTCCGGCAGAATATGTGTCGCTGCCGCAGAGGGGGCGGGGATCTACTACGGTCTTCAAACACTCAGGCAGCTTTTGCTCTCCTGTGAAAAAGAGATCCCCTGCTGCAAAATCAAGGATTATCCCCGTTTTTCCTGGAGAGGCTACATGCTGGACTGTTCGCGGCATTTTTTTACTGTCCCCTTCATCAAAAAAATGATAGACACACTTTCACTGCACCGGATCAACAAATTCCACTGGCATCTCTGCGACGATCAGGGCTGGCGTTTCCCCGTCAAAGGCTGGCCCGCTCTCATCGAGAAGGGTTCCAGACGGGAAACGCTCAATGTTCCGGGCAGGGAATACGGCGGTTTTTATACCGCAGAGGAGATCCGGGATATTGTTTCCTTTGCCGCGGCAAGACACGTGGAAATCATCCCCGAG
>JAIRNJ010000144.1 GCA_031258115.1 Treponema sp.
TATATAAAAGTTGACAGAGTTAACAGAATCAAGGTAGAATGGAGAGTAATAACTTGCACGAGGTGAATAGTGGCTTCAGTCCATGAGTATAAACGCTTTGAAAACGGCCTGGTTCAGAAGGTAAAGGAAGCGGCCATAGCCGTGGCCAGGGTTTTTTGTGCATTTTTCAAAGCTATCGGCAGGGCTTTAACCCACCGTTATACCGTTGTTTTTGTTCCCCATTCGGAAAAAAAGGTCTACAACCTTCACATCACTGTTTTTTCAATTTGCTGTTTTTTTCTGGTCATGGCCGGTTTTATAGCCGCCTTTGTCTGGTACGGGGCTTCCTACAGCAATGCCAGAGGAATTCTAAGCAATAAGAACAGCCGCCTTCAGGACATTCAGGCCAGTCTGGATCAGCTTCGGGATGAAACTGCTGTTTTGCTCAGGGAGGCGAAAGGTTTTGAATCGGCTCTCTCCGGCACCCTTGCCGCATTGGGAGCGGAAGTAAGAGGCAGGGAAGGGACGGCGGCTCCGGGGGATCTCTCCTCCTTTTTTGATATGAAGGAAACTCCCGACGGACTGCTTCAGGAAGTGGACGATGTGCGCCGTCTCTCCGGTTTCCTCTCCTCCGCAGTGGAGCCGGTCAAGGAGATTGGGGCCATGCTTAACTCCCAGAGCGCCCTTTTGACCGAGATTCCCAGTGTCTGGCCGATCAAGGGCGGAATCGGGCACATCAGCATGTACTTCGGACAGAATGAGAATCCTTTTACCGGTCAGTACTATATCCACAAGGGTATCGATCTTTCCACATACCGTCAGGGAGATCCGGTTGTTGCAACCGCAGACGGTCAGGTTGTAACTATTGATTTTGACAAGGACGGCTTCGGTAACTACATTATCATTAAACACAAGCACGGCTACTATACCCGTTATGCGCATCTTCAATATGCCAAGGCAAAGGCGGGTCAGCGGGTGCAGCAGGGTGAGACCATCGGTTATATTGGGAATACCGGGCTTTCAACGGGCCCCCATCTCCATTACGAGGTGCATATCGGTTCCGATGTGGTGGATCCCTACAAGTACATCAATATCCGTTCCACCATTGCAAAGCCGAACCGTTAAAGGCTCCTGAGCCACATGTCCCTCAGCAAGCGCGAAGATTTTTCCATCAACACCATTATAGGCCCCAATACTTCTGTCAACGGAGATATTGATTCCGGGGGCTTTACGCGGGTAGACGGCAATATCCGGGGCAAACTCAATGCCGGGGGACGAGTGGTGATCGGGGAACAGGCGCGGATGAAGAGCGATGTTACCGGTACTTCGGTTACCATCGGCGGCGTGGTTATCGGGAATGTCATTGCCAGCGAAAGGCTTATCATTCTTTCCACAGCCCTGATCATGGGGGATGTCATTACCCGCCGTATCCAGGCGGATGAGGGATGCCTTATCCACGGCCATATACGGGTTTGCCCTACCGGCGATCTCTGGGAAAAAGTGCTGGCGGAATACCGGGATGCCCAGGGCCTCCATTCCGCCCTGCCTGCCTTTACAAAGCCCTATGGCTAACATCGAGCCTTCGGGCCTTGGCTCGCTATTCACCAATCCGCTGGCATATTTGAATGCCCGTTCGGAAAAAACCAGAGCCAGGGAAAAGGAAAGAGTACGAAGCCCTTCGTTTCAGAACCTGCTGGAGATGCAGGAAACTGAAGAAGGCCCGGAAGCGCTCCGGGATCTGCCTGTTTCCGAAGAAACGGTACAGGCGCTCCTCAGCGAAGTGCGGAGTACCGGAGACGATCTCAAGAACCACCCCCATCCGGATGAAATCGTCCATTACAAAAAGGCGGTACGGAACTTTATGTACTATGTGGTGGAAAACGGCTATGAACTTGCCGGGATTGAGGGCATCAAGAAAAAGGTAAAGCGGGGGCCGGAAACCGAGTGGAAACAGACCATATTCCGCCAGATTCGCGTGGTGGACGAAAAACTGGAAAAGCTGGCTGCCGAGATTCTTGCAGGCCAGACGGTGCAGCTTGGGATCATAGGGCGGCTTGAAGAGATAAACGGACTTCTGGTAGATATGATACAATAGCGGGATAGTTTCTGAAAAGAAAGGTGCAGTGATGAGTGATGATTACGAAGAGATAGATGAAGATATAAGTTTTCTGGAAGATAAGCCTTCTGAGGCGGATGCGGAAGACGTTATTGTCGGTTTTGGGCAGGATACGCTGGGACTTGATGTGCCCATCTACCATTTGAGGCTTTTCTATTCCCATGATACTTTTCTCGCTTTTTACAAAGGCGATCCTTTAAGCCGCGGTGATATGGTGCTGGTGCCTACCCGTTACGGCAGGGATCTGGCCCAGGTGATAGGCCCGGTGAACCGTAACGGCGGCACGGTTTCCGGGGAAATAGCCCTTATTGAGCGTCCTGCTTCGGACGAAGATCTGGAAAAGGCCAGATGCAACAGGGAGCTTGAGGCGGAAGCCTTCTCCGTCTGCAGAAAAAAGATTGAAGACCACCGGCTGGATATGAAGCTGGTATCGGTGCATTATCTTCTGGAAGAGCCCAAAATACTTTTCTTCTTTACCGCCGAAAACCGTGTGGATTTCCGGGAACTGGTAAAAGATCTTGTGAGTGTGTTCAAAACCCGGATAGAACTGCGGCAGATTGGGGTACGGGACGAAGCCAGGGTAGTCGGCGGCCTGGGAGTCTGCGGCAGGGCCTACTGCTGCCATTCGGTATGCGACAAACTCAGGGCTGTTTCCATCAAGATGGCCAAAGATCAGAATCTTTCCCTCAATTCCATGAAAATTTCAGGCCCCTGCGGCAGACTTCTCTGCTGCCTGTCCTATGAACACAATTTCTACAACGAACAGCGGCGGCTTATGCCCCAGGAGGGGGCGCGGCTTTTTGTCGAAGGGGAACAGTGGAAGGTCATTGAGGTGAATGTGGTTCTGGGGCAGTTGAAACTTGCCTCCGAAGACGGCCGGGTTATGAATATAGAAGCTTCCCGGTGTGAAAAAATCGATAACCGCTGGACTATCTCGCGGTCTTAGCCACATCGCAGATTCTGCGGGCCATATTTTCCAGGCTAACCTGTTCCATCACATGGCCCAGTTCATAGGCCACTCTGGGCATGCCGTACACCACGGCGCTATGTTCATCCTGCCCGAGGGTCATGCCCCCTTCCTGGTAGATCTTTCCCAGATTTTCGGCCCCGTCCCGGCCCATGCCGGTCATGATAACCCCCAGGGAGTGATTCTGGTAGGATTTTGCAACAGACTCAAAAAGTACGTCCGCGCTGGGTCTATGCCCCGAAACCAGGGGAGCATCGGACAGGTGGGCTATTGATGCCAGAGACTTTCTCTCCACTTCCAGGTGTTTATTTCCCTGGGCAATGAGAACCCGTCCGGGTTTTATCAGATCGCCTTCTTCGGCTTCCTTGACTTCCAGGGGACATATCCTATCCAGGCTCTTGGCAAACTCGTTGGTAAAGCCCGGAGGCATGTGCTGAACAACAACAATAGGAACCTTAAGGTCTGCATCAAGTTTGGAAAAAACCACCCGTAAGGCATCGGGGCCTCCGGTGGATATGCCGATGGCGATTATCTCGGTTTTACCGGGCTTGCGCAGGGGCGTTGGGGCCTTGGCAGGGCTAACCGGTTTGGGACTGAGGATACTTTCGATGCTGGAAGGGGTACTTTCCGTTTTTTTGGGATATTCACCGGGGGAAAGAACTTTTTTGCCCCGGCTGCGCCGGTATGCGCCGCCGTAGCCTATGAGCATACCGGTAAGGGTATCTTTTACTACATGGAGATCTTCCGACACCGAGCCTGAAGGTTTCTGGATAAAGTCGCTGGCTCCCAGGGCAAGGGCCTCCATGGTTATCTCCGCCCCGCGGGCAGCAACGGAAGACAGAATGACCACCGGAATGGAGATCCCCATTTTCTTCCGTTCTTTGAGGAATTCGATGCCGTTCATTTCGGGCATTTCCAGATCCAGGACGATAACATCAGGTTCTACACGGGGGATCTTCTGCAGGGCAAAACGTCCATTCATGGCTTTATCTGCAACCACGAGTCCCGGCGTGGCTTCCACCATCCTGCCGATAAGGTTACGCATCAACGCCGAATCATCTGTAATTAATACACGAATTTCGTCACCCACGATATGCTCCGGTTATATAAATTTGCGATACAAAGTTGCCCATTGGGTTTTTATAAACTCGAATTTGGTGTCCATGCCGAACAGGGATTCAGAATGACCAATGAAAAGGAAGGATTTTGACGCCATGGAATCCCAGAAGCGGCTCATGACCGTGGTCTGGGCAGCTTCATCGAAATAAATTATTACGTTTCTGCAGAAAACTACATCAAGGTTCCTCAGACCCGAATCGTTTTTAAGATTGTGATAGTCAAACCGGATCTTGCTCATCAGGTTCGGCTTGACTTTGTAGCCTCCCTCCGCCCTGTCAAAGTATTTTTTCAGGTAGGGCTCGGGGATACCGGCAATGCGGGTGTCGGCATAGAAGCCTTCCTTGGCAGTCATGAGGCATTTAAGGCTTATATCGCTGGCTACAATTTCAAATTTCCAGGACGGGGGGAGAATTTCGCTCATCAGCATGGCGATAGTATAGGGTTCTTCTCCGGTGGAACAGCCCGCACTCCAGATCTTGAGGGTTGTAAGCCCCCCCTGCTTGATTTTCATCAATTCCGGAACCACATGGTGTTCCAGCGCGTCGAAATGGGCCTGATTCCGGAAAAACCGGGTAAGATTAGTGGTTATGGCGTCAAGGAAATTTTTGAGTTCTTCTTTGTCTTTAGTAATGATTCCATAGTAGTTTTTTATCGTAACCCCGGGCTTATCGCGCAGCCGTTCCTTGAGCCTGCTCTCCAGAATGGATCTGTTTGAGGCCGTAAAATGGATACCGCTCTCATTGTATATGAGTGTCCGGTACTGTTCAAAGTCGGCATCGGTAAAAAATACAGCATCACCCATAATATCTAGTCTATGAATCCGGATAAAAATGTCAATGAGGATACTTCAATTCGGAATATG
>JAIRNJ010000197.1 GCA_031258115.1 Treponema sp.
ATGAACGATACAAGTGATTTAAATAACCCAACGGCCGTTGCCGCCCCGTATTGGGCATCAAGAAGTCCAAGCCTGTATACAAAAGTATCGATAATATCTCCAGTTTCGTAGACAATGGGACTGTAGAGATTATATACCTGATCAAAACCGGCATTAAGCACATTGCCAAGGCTGAGAACGGCCATGAGCACGACTGTCATCCGCAGACCCGCAAAGGTAACATGTATGGTCTGCTGTATCCGGTTGGCGCCGTCAATAACAGCCGCCTCGTACAGGGCTGGGTCAATACCGGTAATAGCCGCCAGGTAGACGATGGTTCCATACCCGAATTCTTTCCAAATGTGGGTCAGGATCAGCGTAGAACGGAAATATTTATTGCTCCCAAGGAAAAAGACCGGTTCGACGCCAAAGATTGACAAAAGATTATTGACTATCCCGCTGGCGGGCGAAAGGATATCAATAAATATACCACCAAGGACAACCCAGGAGAGGAAATAAGGCATATAGATAATTGTCTGGATAACCCGTTTAAGCCATTTCTGCGTCATCTCGTTCAACAGTACAGCGAAAAAAACCGGTACTATCATCCCAAGGACAATCTTGAAAAAAGCGATAATAACGGTATTGATCACGGAACGGGTAAAACCGGGCAGGCTGAAAACGAAGCGAAAGTTGTCCAGACCTATCCAGAGCTGTTTCCCGAACATTCCCCTGCTGGGAATAAATTTCTGGAACGCTATAATAATCCCGCTTATGGGGATATAGGAAAAAATAAAAACAAGGATTATTCCCGGAAGCAGCATAAGGTGAAGCGGCAATTCCATTTGTAATCTGCCAAACCTTCTTTTGCCACGCATGCCTCTCCTGCCTCCGGGAAAACCGCGAATTATCTCTGCTGACCGCTTTGAGAAGCGGCGTACCAGGCGTTGATCTCCCTTGTCATTGCCGCGCCGCCGGAAGATTCCCATTGCCTGACAACCGTATCAAATGTTGAAATATCAGCTTCGCCTGTAATGATTTTAATGAAGGCTTCGGAAAGCATCGCGTCCAGCGTTGTTTTTCGTTCAGACATCGTGGATGTAGGAGGTCCAAAGAATTCATCGTAAACAAAACGGCCTGTTCGCTGGTACTGCATCAGAAGCTGCTGCGATCCGCCGGCGCCGAAAACCCTGTTCCAGCCCCACAGGCTCCTGTCGCCATCTACCGCTTTCTGGCTGTATTCGTACATGCTCAGTTGTTCGCCCCATAGACTGCCGGGATTATGATCCACAAGGGGTTGAGCGATATTTACGGCCGTTACCTGGTTCTTGTTGGCGCTGTTCATGTAAACCGGCGAAAGTCTCCAGACCCCTTCAAGTCCGCTGCCCGGATTTGCGTAGTACGCATACTCCTGATCTTTTTCATCAAAAACTTTTTCTACATAGAGGTTCAGCATTCTGATAAGGGCTTCCGGGTGTTTACAGTTCCTGCTTACGGCATACCAGTTTGACGTAAGCATACGCAGACCCAGCTGCACTCCGCCATCTTTTCGCCGCGCCGGAATGGGATAGGGGAACCAGTCCGCATCCGGGTCGTTGTTTATATTATCCTGCAAAGGCCAGAGAGAATTGGCGTGGGTCCCGTAAAAGACGCCATTTTTTCCGGCAACACTGCTTTCTGAGGCTTTTGTCCCGTCTTTTACCAGAAATTCCCTGTCTATAATGCCTCTCTTATACCATTGCGCGGCCCGAGCGAGGGCTTCTTTCATTTCCGCCTGAACAGAGCCGTACCCCAGACTCCGTGGGCCGGTTTTTACCCAGAAAAGGGGGTAAGCATCGTATGCCTGAAACAGTCCTCCAAGACCAAAAATATCATTCCATATATCTTTTTGAACGTTGAGCCCTATGGCTCCGTTCCCGGCGATCCTGTTAAAACTAACGATCATGTTCTCAAGCTCGTCCAGCGTGGCGGGCGCTGTTCCGCCGGTTTTTTCAAGCCAATCCTGCCTTATCCAAAGCATAAACGCCGTTTCAAGATCGCAGTCTACCAAAGGTACGCCGTACTGAACACCGTTTATAGTTGCCGCCTGCACTGCACGATCGCCCGCCTGAGCGATCATGGTTTTCAACAGATCGCTGGCGTACTGATCAAAATAAGGCTTGATATCGATTATCAGATCCGCGTCAACAAGCTGTTTAAGCTGAATTTTGTTAACCTGAACAATATCCGGCAGTTCCCCCGCCGCTATGGCGGCGTTAAATTTCTGGGTATACTGTTCGGCTCCCTTGGAAA
Source organism: Treponema sp. (assembly GCA_031258115.1). Lineage (GTDB taxonomy): Bacteria > Spirochaetota > Spirochaetia > Treponematales > Breznakiellaceae > JAIRNJ01. The sequence goes on from JAIRNJ010000197.1 coordinate 2,272, forward strand.
TCCACAGATACTTGACGGCATAATTAAGCCGGTCGGCATACAATTTTGACCAGCGATTATCCTCAAAAGTTTCCGGAATCTTTGAAAAGATATTAATTTCCATGGTGTCATCCGAACTTCTGACGAATGTCACATCTGTCAGCCCCGGTGCTGCTGATGAAGCGGATTGGGCCCCCTGGCTTCTTCCGCCGGCATATGCCGCGGAAATCGTCATAATCAGAGCAAAGCAACCGGTCAGTATTCTTTTTGTCTTCATTATTACCCCCTGCGTTTTATGATAGAAATATTTTGAGCCCGGGAATTCTCCTGCCGGGAATTTCCCTAGTCTGCAATGGTGATTATGTTACCCTATGCGGCCTTACAAGAAAATGTCTTTGGGTTATGGCTTTTTATGACCTTGCGGCAGGGAGGAAGAGGGGGCGAGATGACCGGGAAAAAGTTTTGTTTTACGGTAGGAAAGGGGCGTCATGTTATATTTTTTCTTGAAATTTTTGTAAAACCTGCTCGGTTCCAAATAACCAACAGCATCAATAATCTGACTGATGTTCAAATTCGAATTGGCAAGCATTTCCGATGCTATTCTAAGGCGCGCTTCCATCAACAGTTGATTAAAGCATAAACCCGTTTCCTGCCGCAGCAGGCGGCTGACATATCCATTGCTGAATTGAAACCTGCTGGCAAGTGTTGACAGAGTAACAGTAGAAACATTTTCATTGATGTACGCCAAAATATCGCCAATATTTTTGTGATGTTTTATGTTGTGATATACAACAACATCATTTGCGTGATATTTTATCACATTGCCAAAGAACAGCATCATGTAGCCTTTTAACAGCATATTATTCGGTTTTTTGTCATATAGCGCCTCGGCTATTATATCCAGAATTATTTCATCGAGGGTATGATCACCCATGTTACGGAAAACAAGCAGCTGGCTGTTTCCCTTGTGATACATAATCTGCCAAAAAAAATCAGACATGGTATCATGCTCCGTAAGCAGACCCATAAAATCAGTGTAAAAAGTATCGCAGGAAAGCAGGATATTAAAAATAACATTTTCGTCATGATGCGCAAATGTGGCGTTAACCATATAGGGCGGCACTATGCAGAAATCGCCTTCGTTTATTGTAATGGTATATTTGTCGTTAATGTGAACACAGCTCCCCTTTATTACATAGAGAATTTTAATGAACGAATGGTAATGAAGAAACGGGGGCGTGTATCGCAGATGCCTGATAACTGTTACAGAAATATCCTTCCCCGGAAAACAGTCGTTGCGGTAAAGTATCTCCTTTATTTGGCTTGGGGCGCTGGAAGGGAGTTTCTTTTTATTATACCGTTCTACCATCTCATCCCAGCTGTGCGTTGGTTTCGCGTACAATTCGGGGTTTCCCCGGTATATCCGCCGGTAGATCTTTTCTTCCCTGGAGAGGGGCAAAAAGGATTCAAGCAGTTTCTGGTGCTTTTTAGTCATTTTTCGCGACGCTAATGCTTAAAATGGAGGGTTCCGGTAAAGACCAGGGCCGGGCGGCCCAGGGGGATAAAATCAGGAAGTTCTTCGCCGCTTCTTTCAATCGCCTCCCGGAATTCGTCCCATATTCTTTTTCGATCGGGTTTTTGTATATTTTCATCCAGTACCGTTATAATGGCCCTTTTGTTTTCAGGAATGACAACCGGACTATCGGAAATCAACAACCTCGCCCTGAAAGGACGAGGTATGTTGTTCTCATAAGGTATTTGTATTCGGGGTTTAATACCCTTTTTAAGCGCCCTGAAGCTCCCCC
>JAIRNJ010000247.1 GCA_031258115.1 Treponema sp.
GCTGGGCCTTGAGCCGGGTGGCCATGACGCCGATCCAGTCCGCTTCGTCGTCGCTCTTTCCCCCCGCGGCCCGGTATGCCTGCTGCCAGACCCTGGCCGGCCCGCCGCCGCCGGTAACGAATATAAAGCGCCTCTTTTCATCTTCCTTTAGGAATCTGCGGATCAGGGCCGTAAAATCCTTGAGAAACGCCGTATCAACCGTATCGGGGGCCACGATAGACCCCCCCAAAGAAATGACCGTAACCATATCCGCTCCTTCAATAGAATTTTCGTGAAACCTGAAACCAGCCGGGCTTTGCAGGAACTCTACTGTACATAGGCTCCTGTAATCGTGATGTCTCCCCAGAGGGATGAATACGACTCAAGTCCCCCCGACGCTTCCTCCCAGAGGTTTTGCATGGCATAATCCCGGTTGCGGACCGCCGAGCGCCCGCGGGGATCCATGGGGGAGAGAATCGTCTGATCCCTGGAAAAGCAGATCCTCATGTTGTCCAGGTTGCCGAAGTACCAGGATGCGGAATTTTCCCTCAGCATGAAGGCCGAAGGCGCCGCTCCCGCGCCAAGCGCGGGATCTACCGGCACCCAGCCGAAACCGTCTATCCAGAATTCCGCCCAATAGTGACGCTGAGTTCCCCGGTTACGCAGAATCAGGACGCCGGCATCGGGTATGGCAGGAATACCTGCGGCACGGGCAAGGGTGCAGAAGAGAAGACTTGCCTGGTACGCATCGGCGGTCTTCGTCTGCAGGGCTTCAAGCGCCCCTCCGTTACGGGAACCATTCAGAATACGGATCTCCTTGAGCATCCATTCGTAGATCCGCCGGGCCTTTATATAGGGGTTTTTTTCCCGCTCAATAATACTATCGGCGGTTTTCTTTATTTGTTCATCATCCGAAGGAATCAGGGGGGAAGGCATGGAATAGCGGGGAGAGGCATTGTTTTCCTGCCTTATCTGCTGGGCATTGACGACGGTTTCCTGGGCAAAGACATCTACCTGATAGCTCTGGGTGATGGAAACCGTCTTGCCGGGAACCTGATCCTGAAGCTGAAAGAGGCTTGTTCCCCGGTAGTTTTCCACAAAAGGTTCCCGGTTCCGGTTGAGAAGCGATACATTTCCCTGGGACGCCGAAGAAACCGGCTGAGGTATCCAGAGGTAGAGACTGTTGGGGCCGGACGCCTCCTGCACGGAAACATCTACCGTATAGGAAATTGTATAGCTCCGTTTGTCCCTGAAGGTTTTGGTTCCCGGCCCCCGTGCAAGCTCAAGGAAAACAGGCCGGGAATTCCCCCTGGGGCTCCGGAGTTCCAGGTTTCCGCTTACCGCCCCGTCGGGCACACGGACTCTGATCTCCCTTTCACTCCAGTATTCATAGCCCCCTTCGCTTTCCGAAACTTCAATCACCTTGTTTTTTTGCGTTTCCGCCGGGACAGAGGGGGAACTTTCAGCCGTCCAGGAAAAGAAGATCCCGCTCCGTTCGCGGGAATTGCCGAAACCGCTGCCCTGAATGCTGAGAAGGGAGCCGATGGAGGCCGGTTCAGGGCTTAGCGAAACAATCCGGGGGGCAAGGCCCGATTCTCCGCCCTGAACAGACCGGGGAATGGCAGCCCTGTTGGAAAAAAGGGCGCCGTTACTCCTCTTTCCGCCCACATGAACATAGATCAGCCCGGATTCCCCGAATTCCGGCACCCTGAGACTGATTAGATCGTCCTGCCACCGGATATAGGAGGTACTGGTAGGGGAAGAACCCGCTATGGTGATGTATGATTCGGCCTGTTCTTTGCCGAAACCTTCGCCGTATATGTTGAGAAGCTGACCTATTACCCCGATAGGAGGGTCAATGTACCTGATGCGGGGAACTTTTTCTGAACAGGAGAGAAAAAAAAAGGAGAAAACAATACCCGTGAGGACTCTCCTCAACGCGGTTCCCTCACCGTCTGCTCTTCCACATAGGGCCGCAGAGCCAGCTTTATCTCAATAAGGGCGTCATCCTGGGGCTGCTTCTGCCCCAGAGGAAAGAAAAGAACCTCTTCCCCGAATTCCAGGGGAATGGTCTGAATACTGGTAAAGTAACGCAGCCCTTCACCGGGCATTTCAATCCATATCTGCCCCTGGGCTACCAGAAAACTCTTTCCTCCCGGCTGAATGTAGGGGGTGAACTGGGCCGCAATGATAATATTTGCCCCAACCATTCTAAGGCCGACAGGTCTGCCGGGAATCGTGACTTTTGAATTGACCGAATTCCAGACCTCTTCCCGGCCGTCTTCCAGAATCCGGGCAATCATGTCGATTACCACCGCCCTATCCTTAAACGCGGGGAGAATTTCCTCCAGGCCCGAATCCTGGGCCGCAAGCGTTGTCCCGGCCATCAGGAGCAGGAAACCGCTCATGACGCCTTTCCGCATCATCAGGAAGGGAATTATGCAGTGAAGCTTCAAGCGCAGCCCGGCGGCGCACTTGCACCGATGGCTTTGGTCCCGGCTGAGGTTCAAGGGTCGCTTCTCCGGTAATCGGCGGCTTTAAGGATAGTCGGCTCCCCGGCGGAACGGAAATTCCGGCTTTCGGGGAGTTTCAGAATTACAAAATCCGCGTTGTCATGGCTGCCCAGGTATTGCAGTACTTCTCCCATATTGGCAACAGGAATCGTTTCATTGAGACTGCCTTCGATACTTCCGGCAACAGCCATGGCCGGAACAGACTGTACGGCAGGCTGCCGGGCCGCAAGCAGGGTAAACAAGGCAATGAGCCCGGCCGCCGCCGCTGCCGCAGCCGGGAGGGGTATCGAGATACGCTGCCTCCAGAAACCGTTAGCCCGGTAATAGACCCGTTCCTTTGAACAGGCGATCCGGCTGTTGAGAGTATTCCAGACTCGTTCCCGGGCCGTTTCGGGAGAAGGAGTTTCTAAACGTATGGAGAGGCTTTGATAGCTTTCAATGCGTTCCCTGCAACGGGGGCAGGACTCCAGATGGGAAACAAGCTTTTCTTTCCAGGGGGAAGGCAGTTCCCCGTCTGCAAAAACTGAAAGAATTTGATGATCAGGACACATCTTTTCCCTCCTTGCCGAGATCTGCTTCCACGGAATTTGGTTTAGCGGAATCAGATTTCGGCTCCTTTTCCTCTGCCAAAAGCCCGGATAAACGTTCCCGGGCTCTGAATACCCGTACCTTTACATTTCCTTCGCTAATCCCCAGAGCACGGCCTATTTCTTTATAATTAAGTTCACCATACTCCTTTAAGATCAAGACTATTCTTAAATTTTCAGGAAGTTTTTCCAGCGCTTCCTGAACTTCGGCCATGGTTTCCTTTTTGATAAGGTCGCCCTCGCCGGTTTCCACCTGCCGGCTGTCTTCCCGAAAAGCCCGCTGGTATGCCTTCCGTTCCCGTTCTTTACGTTTTGCATAGTTCAGGGAGGCATTCTTAACCACCCGGATAAGCCAGTATTTTGCCTCCTCGGGGGAGGGGAAAACCATATTCTTTTCATGGATCCGGAAAAAGGCCTCCTGACAGAGATCTTCCGCGGCTTCTTCACTGGAGGCAATTCTATAGGCCACCCGGTAAAGAATGGGAAAACAGGTATCATACAGCCGGCGGAACTCCTCCATGGGCATCTGCCCGCGGGATATTTTCCGTTCCTGCTGCCCATCGTCCTCTCCAGTTATTATTGATAACAAGTATCTTCCCCAATTGTTACATTTTTTCGCGCCTGAGCCGTCCGCATGAACCGAAGCTTCATGTTCGATTCAGTTTTTAAGACTGCCGGCGCCAGATTGTTCCCGAAGGGCCGTCTTCGAGAAGTATACCGCGTTCCCTGAGCCCTGTCCGTATACTATCCGCCCTGACAAAATCCTTTGCCTTTTTCGCGGCGGCCCGCTCGGCAATGAGACCTTCAATCTCCGCCGCAAGCACCTCATCCTCATCTTTTTCATCTTTATTTTCGGCAATTCCCTCTTCAATCCTCAGACCCAGCACCCGATCCATGTCAAAAACAGCGCGGAGAAGCTCGGAAACCGGAGCCGAATTAGTCCGAAGGAGACCCCATAGTTCCGCCAGGGCACGGGGAGTTGAAAGATCCTCCTCCAGAGCCGTGTTGAACCTGTCCAGCCGTTCTCTTACCGGAGGTGAAAGATCCATTGAAGAAGAGGATGGAGAAGCGGGAATCCCGCCGGCCTTTTCCGCAGGAATCGTTTTCCGTTCGATTGGTTTTTCAAGCCTGGCAAGACTCATAACACGCTCCATGAGGGATTTTCTGGCGTTTTTTGCCCCTTCAAGACTTTCCCAGGAGAACTGAAGCTGACTGCGATAGTGTCCGCCCAACAGAAAATAACGGTAGTCCAGAGGATCGTAACCCTTGTCCACAAGACTCTGAAGAGTGAGAAATGAACCTGAAGACTTGGACATCTTTTCCTTGTCCAGCACGAGAAATTCATTATGAATCCAGTATTTGACCCAGGGACGCTTCCCCGTGGCAGCCTCACTCTGCGCTATCTCGTTGGTGTGGTGAATGGGGATGTGGTCGATACCTCCGGCATGAATGTCGAACTGTTCACCCAGATACTTGATACTCATGGCGGAACACTCGATATGCCAGCCGGGGTAGCCCTTTCCCCAGGGACTGTCCCAGACCAGAGCCTGGTTTTCAAACTTGCTTTTGGTAAACCACAGCACAAAATCCGCATGGTTGCGCTTGTTTTCGTCCAGAGCGCTACGGGCGCCGGCCCTGAGATCTTCCATCCTGAGCCGGGCCAAATCGCCATAGGAAGGGAATTTTGAAATATCGAAGTAGAGATTCCCTCCGGCAGTATAGGTAAAACCCGCCGCTTCAATCCGCTGAATCAGGGCGATCATGTCGTCTATATGATCCGTGGCCCTGCAAACCAGAGAAGGGCGGACAATGTTCATCCGTCCGGTATCGGCAAAGAAAGCCTTTGTGTAAAAATCGGCAACCTCAAGAACACTCTTTCCCCGTTCCTCGGCGGATTTGAGCATCTTGTCGTCCCCTTCGTCGTTATCCCCCGACAGATGACCCACATCGGTGATGTTCATGACATGGTTTACCTCGAAACCGGAACGGCGCAGGGAGCGGACAAGAATATCATGGAGTACGTAGGCCCTGAGATTCCCGATATGGGCATAGTTATAAACCGTGGGACCACAGCCGTAAAACCCGATTTTACCCGGATTAACCGGTTCAAGAGGCTGCAATTCCCGTCCCAGGGTATTGTAGAAGGTAAAGGCCATCCTTGAAACATTATGCAAAAACACGGAAAAAATCAATAGAGAGGCGAGAACGGGCAATTTTACTTTTGCTGAAGAAATCTACCACGACCACGCTGCGCCGTTATGCAGCGGCGTGGAATTGTCCCTTGCGTATTCCATGCGGTACTTGTACAGGCGGCCCTAAAATCCTACAGTAAGGACAGGAGGCTTCCCTATCAGCAACGATCGCGAAGTCCCGGTAAACCTTGACCTCAAGCGTATCACTTGGCATACCGCCTTTTGTGACGCAATCCGCATGGAACTCCTGGACTACGCCGATGTTCTGGACTTTGACATCGAACATCCCCTTACTAAGGAACCCCTCCGGGTCGATGTGGTTATCATCAAGAAAAAGAAGAATGTCGTCATTGACCGGAATATTGCCGCCATATTCAGGGGCCGGAACATCGTGGAATACAAAAGCCCCGGAGATTCCCTGACCATAGCGGACTTTCATCAGGTGATGGCCTACGCCCACCTGTACTGCACGCCACCTGAGAAGGGGGACATGACGGATCTAACGGTAACGTTTGTGACCACCCGTGAGCCCAGAGAACTGAAGAAGTATCTACGCGGAGTCTACGGGTATACGTTGACGGAAAAATGGGCTGGTATTACACTGATAACAGGCGATGTACTGCCGATGCAGATAATCGAACGCCGGAAGCTTTCGCCCGGGGAGGCGGTATGGCTGGGGAGTTTAGGCGGGGATTTGAGCGTGGAAGTGATGAAGACGGTACTGGAAGAGGCGTTGAAGGTACCGAAAGGAGCGCCGGTAGGGGCGTATCTGTACATGGTGCTGATGGCGAATGCCCAGAAAACACAGGAGGTGTTAAAGATGTCCGACATAGCGACCATAGAAGAGGTATTTGAGGTTCTTCCTATCACCAAGTATTGGGAGGCAAGAGGCGAGGCGCGGGCCGAAGCAAAAGCCGAAGCAAAAGCCGAAGCAAAAGCCATCGAAATAGCCTGCAATCTCAAGAAAATCGGCCTCTCGCCGGACCAGATAGCCGCAGCTACCGGCCTGACGGAGCAACAAATCAACGGGCTTTAAAGGCAGCTCGTA
>JAIRNJ010000321.1 GCA_031258115.1 Treponema sp.
GAGCGTTTTCCCATGCTGCCTTTGGCCTTCAAGACAAGCAAGCTGGGGGGGCTCTACCCCTCTGCCTATAACGCGGCAAACGAAGCGGCTGTAGCGGCTTTTCTTGAAAGCCGTATAGGCTTTCTTGATATATACCCCGTAGTCCGTTATGTTGTAGAGAGGGAATGGAACAGGGAACCGGCAAGTCTGGAACTGGTTTTCGAGGGAGATGCCAAGGCCAGAGAGCTTGCCAACGCATATATACGGGAGCGGTTCCAAAACTGACCTGGTTTTGGATATATCCGGGACTGTTCCGGGGCTAAGCGGTTTCGGAACAAGCTCATCTTACGATATCAATTTTAGAGGGGTTTAATGCTGTTATTTAAGATAGTTTTGGGGCTTATAGGCCTGGGAATAGTGGTTTTTGTTCATGAATTGGGGCATTTTCTTGCCGCACGGCTTGCCGGTATAGATGTCGAAGCATTTTCCATCGGCTGGGGGAAGCCCCTGCTCAAACGGAAAGTAGGAAATGTGGAGTACCGGCTGGGAATGTTTCCCATAGGCGGTTACTGCAAGATGCGGGGAGAAAACGAGTTCCGGGAGGCCTGGGAGAACAGGCAGAAGGAAGTTGAACCTATTAAGGGAACCTTTTTCGGGGCAAATCCCTTTCGGCGTATACTGGTTTGTTTTGCAGGCCCTTTTTTCAATCTTCTCTTTGCAGTCCTTATGCTTTCCATCGTCTGGGGCGCCGGTATGGAAGTCCATACGCTGGGAAACCGGATCATACTCGCCTCGGATATACGGGGAGAGGATCTTTATCCTGCCGATGCAGCCGGGTTAAAAAGCGGAGACCGGATCGTCGCCATTGACGGAAAGGAGACCCCCTACTACCACAATATTCAGGAAATGGTAGCCATAAACCCCGAAAAAAATCTCAACCTTACCGTAGAACGGGACGGCAGCATCCTTGAAATTCCGGTACGGCCGAGCCTGGAGAAGAGTACCGGCGCGGGCCGTATAGGCGTCTATTTCTGGAACGAGCCTGTTATCGAAGAAGTAGCACCGGGAAGCGCCGCATCTGCCGCGGGCCTTGAAAAGGGAGACCGTATACTCACCGCCAACGGAGAAACGGTACGGAACAGCATGGATATGTACCGGACTCTGGAAACAAAACCGGATCTTCTGGAACTGGTGTTTGAGCGGAACGGGAATGAAAAAAAGACCAATCTGGTACCCGTTTACACCGATCAGGGAGAGGCGGATCTCGGCATCGGCTTTGCCTTCATCGAGTACAAGACACCTGCGCTGCCCTTCCACCAGGCCCTGTTCAAGGGTGTAAAGGAAGCCTGGAAAACCCTGACCCTCTACCTGCGCAGCCTGGGCCTCCTCTTCCGGGGCATAGATCTGACCAAAGCGGTTTCAGGGCCGGTGCGGATAACCTACATGGTGGGCGATATTGCCGCCGAAGGCTTTGGAGAGAGTATAAGCGCCGGCTTAAGGTCGATGATCAACTTCCTCTCCCTCATCTCCGTGGCTCTCTGTATCATGAATCTTCTGCCTCTGCCCATTCTGGACGGCGGCATGATCCTGCTTTTTATCTTTGAAGCCTTTCTCCATAAACCGCTGCATCCCAAGCTTGTGGGTGTGTTTCAAACCGTCGGGGTGGTACTGATATTCTCTCTCATGGCCTTTGCTCTTTTCGGCGATATTTTGTTTCTGTCCAATAGATAAGGAGAAACCGTATCATGAAACAGAAGATCCCCTGCTTTTGTGATAAATCTTTTTTTGTAGAGTTTCCTGAAGAACTGGATCTTGATGCGGAGCCTTCCTTCATCGATGAGATGCTGGACGGTTCTTTCATGAATTTTACCTGTCCTGCCTGCGGTAAACTGCATAAGCCCGAATTCCCCATCACGGTGCTCTGGCCTTCAAAAAAGCTCCGCCTGGAGGTTCTGCCGGAACTGGATCGCGGTTTATTTTACAGGCGGCAGGAAAATCCTGAAGACACCGAGACGGTTATCGGTTTTCCGGAAATGATTGAACGGATTGCAGTAATCAGGGACGGGCTTGAACCTCTGGCGGTGGAGGTTCTCAAATACTTCCTTCTCCTTAAGGCCGATGAAAGCTACCCCGGCAAGGAGCCTGTAATAAGCTACGACAACTCTTCCGCGGCGGGACTGGAATTTCATATAAGCGGAATCCGGGAAGGCGAATACGGAATAAGCCGGATTCCGGTGGAAGTCTATGAAAAAACCTGCAAAGATTACAGAATGCATCCCAAAGCCGAACTGTACAGGGGCCTGCGGGTTAAAACCTACCTTTCCGTACAAAACACCATTCGGCCGGATCTTCCCGGTCAGTTCAAAACGGAAGACTGACATGAAATACAGAGATCTTTTCTGTACCGGCGTGGTGATCATCACCATGTTCCTTGCCTCGCCCTGTTCCACGGCTCAAACAGGCCTTGTCTGGAACGGGGACCTGCCTCTTCCTGCCGGACACAGGGACAGTGTAACGAAACTGATCCTCGACGGGGATGCCCTGATAAGCGTTGGGGAAGACGGTTACCTGGGGCTCTGGGATCTGAGAGGCCGCAGGGCGCTGGATCGTTTTCAGATTAGCTCCTACCATATTTCCGGCGCCGAAAAACGGCCCGGAAAAAGTCAGATAGCCATTGCCGAAAGCGGCGGGTTTGGGTTTTACCGAATCTCCGCATGGGATTATCAGCAGAAAAAACAGCTCTTTAGCCGGCATTTCCCCGATCCGGTCAGCTATATCAACTATTCGGCAGGGGGGAACTTCCTCATTGCCGTCAGGGCGGGGAATGCAGGGCTTATGTTCATTCATCCTGAAACCGGCCAGATCCTCCTCTCCCCCGAAAATTTAAGCGGAAACATAAGCCTCGCCGCTACCGGCCGTTCGGAGCGGAGCATATTGATCTATACGGCATCAGGTTCCCTGTCCTACTGGGATCTGACGGAAGGAACCCAAACAGGCAATTTTCAGGCGCCTTCCAATCTTGTAAATACCCTTATCTTCGGGAACAACCGCTATCTGGCGGGTTTTGATGCCTCTTCCCTGGTGCTTATAGATCTGGTTTCGGGAGCCGTGCTGGCCCGCGAGCGGGGAGAAAGACGCGGCATCCTTATAAGCGGGACTCAGTCTTCTTCCGCGGCCGGCGCGGGCGAATTTTATTCCCTGGACACCGGGCGGGGTATTCTCAGTCAGTTCAATCTGGGTACGTCGGGCAGGCTTGAGATCCGGGGGAGACGGGAGCTTCCTTCAAACGAAAAATTCTCAAGCGCCCTGGTTCTCAATGACAGAAGTCTTGTTCTGGGCAGCGCGAAAGGAGAAATTTGGCTTGTGAGTTCCCATTCTCCTCCAAACATTCTAAAGAATAATTCCCAAGTCTCAATCAGCGAGATTGCCGCATCGGGGGACAGTCTTGCCTTCCTCAGCGGAAACGGCATGGGAATCATTCCCCTGGACTATCGGGATCTGGGCGGCGGCATGAAATTCACTCTGGAAACAGCGGCTCCCTACACCAGGATAAGCGGCATGGATGGGGAAAAGAAAGGCTCCTTCCTCCTCTGGCAGGGGGAAAATAACCGGGATCAGCCCCTTATACGGGATCCGGAGGGCGGGGAACGGAAATTTGACAAGCTCTCACTGCGACAGCCGCTCTTTGCCGCCGCTTCCCGCGGCGGATACGTTCTTTTTCTGGATTCGGGGGGGACGGGAAGGGTTTTTTCAGATGACACGGAACAGGTATTCTCCTTCTCTTCGGTGGGAGCCATGGATGCGGATTTTGTTTCGGAAGACAGCATCATCCTGGGGAGAAGCGCGGTCTCGGGCAACAGTCCTTTTCTGCTTATCAATTTCAAAACCGAGGAAACGGTAGCTCTGCAGTATCCGGCTTCCGTAGGCGGACGGGTCTATTCGGGCGCCTCGGGAAACATATACGGAGCGGCTTTTTCGGAAAACGGAGGGCTCAGAGGCAGTTCCATTGTCCGTCTGGATCTTTCCAATCCCCGGAAATCCCTTCCCCTTGTCGAATTTGAGGGTGAAGATCTGCTCTTTTCAATCTGGGAAACAGACACCGTACTTGCATCCACCCTGGGAGGAGACGGCGCTTCAATCTACACAGAGAATGGAGTGATACCTTTTGAATATTCAGGGGGAATCCCCCGGCGCATAACAGGCGGAAAAGGCTGTTTTATTGCCCTGGATTCGGATGGCGGCATCTACTGGCATGACAGCCGTACCGGAAAGCTGCTGGCCGTTTTCAGGCTCTACGCCGAAGAGTGGCTGCTGGAAGTAAAGGAACACGGCTTTTTGAAAGGCCCCGTAAAGCCCGCTTTCTAATCATGGGCCGGGTTCCTGCGGACTTTTTCTATGGCCCTGGAAACGGCCTCCTTTATGCCCATCCGGTAATCCTTTTCGTTCATGGCCTGGGCCGCATAGAGAGTACCCAGCAGCGAGAAGCGGTAGAGCGGCCTTACCGAGTTAAGCGAAATGGCCGCCATATCCACCACGCATTCATTACAGCGGCAGATCTCTTCCGGATATGAGGCAAGCTGTTCTTCCAGTTCGGTAAGAACCATGTTTTCCGCTTCGTTTTTTAGTAAATCGAATTCATATTCATCTCTGAAGGCCATATTCCCCCCTGTCACTGTGAATAACTTTCTTCCCTGGCTCTGCTTTCAAATTTTGTATAGTTTCGCATGAAGGTCAAGGCCACATCCCCCGTGGGGCCGTTTCTGTTTTTTCTAAGGAGCAAATTCACCGCTACCCCCTCTGTTTTGAAGGTTTCCTGCTTTTGCTCTTCCTTTTTTTTACCCGCCGTCTCATCGGGCCACTGGAGGAACATGACCAGATCCGCATCCTGTTCAATGGCGCCCGAATCCCGGATAGCGGAAAGATTGGGCTGTTCCTTCTCCGCTTCCCGGGTGAGCTGCACCAGGGTAACCAGGGGAATATCCAGTTCCCGCGCAAGACTCTTGAGGGATCGTGAAATTTCCGAAATCTGATCCCACTTGGGTGTAGCGGTATTATCCAGCCTGATAAGCCCCAGATAGTCGATAAAGATTATTTCGACCTTCTGCTGGACACGGAGCCGCCGGGCCTGGGAGCGGAGATCGAGGAGCCTCATATTGGGCATATCAACGATATAAAGGGGAGCTTCGCTGATATCTCCCGCCGTATTCACCAGTTTTGCAAATTCACTTTCCTTGAGGAGTTTTTTTCGTATTTTATCCGCATCGATCCTTGCTTCGCTGGTGATGAGCCGCTGGGCCAGGGCTACATCAGGCATTTCCAGGGTAAAAAACGCGGCGGGGATCTTTTTGTGAATGGAAATATGGGCCGCCATGTTGAGGGCAATGGCGGTTTTCCCCCTGGAAGGCCGGGCGCCGATGATGATAAATTCCTGGGGATGGAAACCTGAGGTAAGGGTATCAAGACCTTTAAATCCTGAGGGGATACCCGTATACTCCTGTTTGGAATAGTACTGCTTTTCGATGATATCAATGGCCGCGGGAATAATCTGTCTTGTGCTCCGGTAATGGAGAGTCTGGCGATTGTCGTTCAGTTCCAGGATACGCTGCTGGGCCTCTTCCAGAATGATCCGGGATTCGGTGGATTCGTCGAAAACCTTGAGCCGCAGATCCCCCGCCACACGGAGCAGGGCGCGTCTGAGAGAATAACCTGCCACGGCCTCTGCGTAAAATTCAATGTTGGCTCCCGAAGAGATCAGCGAGGTAAGATCTGCCACATAGGCGGCCCCGCCGGATTCCTCCAGGCGGCCTTTCTGTTTGAGGGATTCGGTAACCGACAGAATGTCCGCGGTAAGGCCCCTGTCGGTGAGATCCCGTACAGCTTCAAAGATTAACTGATGCCTCTTTGAGGAAAAATCGAGGGGATCGAGGATCTGCAGGGCCGCGGCCACTGCCCCCGAGTCCATGAGCATGGCGCTCAGGGTTGCCCGTTCTACCTCGTCGTCATGAGGCGGTACCTTATCCGGCATGCAACTTCCTTACGCTCGCGGCCCGAAGGGACGGGCCTCTTATGCCTGGGCTTCTTCGGCAGGAGCGCTTTCCGCCGGGACTTGGGCGGGCTGGGCTTCTGCGGGAGTTTCCGCCGGCAGGGAAGCCGTTTCTTCCCGGGGCTCTTCCCTTCTTCCTCTCCTGGGGCGGGCCGGAGCCGGAGCGCTTTCCGTTTTTATCTCCTGACCTACTACGGTAATGCCGATTTCCGCGGCGGCACTTTCATAAAGCTTAATAAGGGCCTTGTATTTTCCGACACTCTTGAAATTGCTTCCCATAAGTTCGATCCGTTTCCGTTCCACCCGGAAGCCCTGTTTTGCGAGTTCATCCATGACGGTCTGAGTGGTCACTGCTCCGTAGAGCCGTCCGTTGGGTCCGGCAGGCATGGTAATGGTCAGTTCCACATTTTCAAGCTTCTC
>JAIRNJ010000021.1 GCA_031258115.1 Treponema sp.
CTGGGCGGTAAGCTGGGTTCCGCTCAGGATCCTGAAAAGGTGACATTGTCATCGGTGGTGATGCTTTCCGCCAGACGGTTGACGAAAGTAAGCTCATTGGTCTGCGAGGCCAGGGGCATAAAAATCAGTTTTGACGCCTCACTGCTCATGGTATTACTCGATACCAGAGGGCTTACCGATGAGGGATCGTTGGTGATGCCGACATTGACGATCTTTAGCTCTGCGGAAGCGGGAGCCTCCTTCTGTCCGCAGGAAGCGAAGAGAAGAGCGAGCGCAAAAAGAACCAGGCCGACTTTGAATTTCATAATAAACTCCTTTTATCATAGTATTCCTATATTGTTAATAAATATAGTAATACGACGTATTTACTATGAATATAGTTTAGCCGGAAAAACATGTCAAGGGGATCCGGGCAAATTTGCCGATAGTATTAATATGAATAAAAGGATAAATTTTGAAGATAACATCTTTATGCTCAATGCACGGCTCAGACTGGTGCAGGATCAACTGCATCTTGATACGGATCCGGTATTGTTTTTGCAAAAAACTCTGGATGATGTGATCTTTATTGATTATGCTCTGGGAATATTGCTTGAACAACTGCTTCAAAATGAACGGCTTCTCGAAAGGGACGAACAACTGGAAAATCTTTCCGATCTGGAATGGCAATTTTCACAGGTACTTTCGGGTCTCCGTAACGAACTCGAAAACAGCAGGAACCCGGATATTTCCGGGTTTAGCGGCAAGCTTGACATTCTGGAAGAACACAGGCATCTCCGCAATGACAGTATTTCAGGAGCCTCGGGGAAGGGTAATTCAGGAAGCGCCGAGCCCCTGGTCAGTTCCGATGAATTGATCCAGCTTCTCAAAGATTTTTAGCCCGGGTACTATATAACGATAGTATGCGAATTACCGGCGGTATGCTAAACGGAAGGCAGGTACATATTCCTCCGGGCGTTATACGGCCCAGCATGGATCGCATGAGGGAATCGGTATTCGCCATTTTGGGGGATCTTTCCGGCCTTTCTTTCCTGGATCTCTTTTCCGGTACGGGGATTATCGCCCTGGAAGCCGCTTCCCGCAACGCCGGGCCTATCGAGGCGGTGGAAGCGGATCCCGGTAAACGCGGTATCCTAATCAAAAATGTTTCGATTTCACCGGTGCGGATTCAGTGCCGTCTTATGTCTGTAGAACTCTATGTTAAACGGGCAAAGAGAAGCTTCAATGTTATCTTTTGCGATCCTCCCTTCTCTTACGGTTATAAATGGGAACTAATCGGTAACATTGCCGCTTCTCCCCTTGTAAACAGCGAAACAAGGCTTCTTATCCACCGCCCCCGCGAGGATCATCATGAAGAGGAAATTCCCTTCCTTTCCTTAAAAGACCGGCGGAAATATGGAAGATCCATTGTGGATTTTTATCAGGGCAGAAAAAATGATCCCCCCAGAGAGGCATAAAAAAACAGATTGTCTTTGACAAAGCGGAAAAATATGGTTAGGATTAAATTAAAGAAAACCTCAAAATCCGGCAGGTTTTTATTACATAATTAGGCTGAAAATGGATTATAAAAAAGTATTTGAAAAGTTTGACGGAGAGAGTTTTTTTGTCAAAACTACCGGCCGGACAGCGCTGGATGCTTCCCAAAAAGCAGTGCTCAACCGAAAAGGTAATACAATTTTTAATAACGGAGATATTGAAGGAGCCAAAAGGATCTTTATTACTACCGGTTATTCGGACGGTCTTGTCCGGATCGGTGACGCATACAAGGCCCAGGGCCGGCTTCTGGATGCCCTCAAAATGTATTGGCAGGCGCCTGACAAAACAAAGGCGGAACCCATTATTATGCAGCTGTCCCGGTTACTGCAGGATCTTATGCATGAGGATGAGGTAGTACCAAATGAGTGAAACGGATAACCAGGCAGAACCCGCCGCCGAGTCCCGAATGTTCCTCCACGCAAGCGGGTTTTCGGGATCTCTTTCGGAACAGGAAACGGGGCCTGAACTTTCCGGGCTTTCCAAAAAAGGCTACCAGCTCCTGAAAGAAAACAAGAGCGGCGAAGCGGTTGATTGTTTTTCCAAAATTCTTGCCATAGACGAAAACAATAATTATGCGCTGGTGGGTATGGGAGACGCTGCCCGCAAACGGGGAAACTTCAAGGATGCGATAACATACTATCAGCATTGCCTCTCGTCCCACCCCGGAAACAACTATGCCCTTTTCGGCCTTGCCGACTGTTACAAGGCGCTGAATCAGTTCCATAAAGCCATTGAAATATGGGAGCAGTATCTCAAGCATGATGACAAAAACATAACGGTTCTGACACGGATTGCCGATGCATACCGGAAAGTACGGGATTTCAAACATTCAAAGTTGGTATATCTGCAAGTGCTTGAAATGGAAGACGCCAATCCTTATGCGATTATAGGACTGGGGCATCTCCACTACGATTTCAAGGAATACCGGGAAGCTCTTTTCTACTGGGAAAAGATGCTCGGCATAAACCGGGAAAATGTAGATCTGCGGGTTCTTACCTCCATTGGGAACTGTTACCGGAAACTCAAAACTTTTGACAGGGGCATTGATTTTTTTGAACAGGCATTAAGGCGGGAACCTTACAATTTTTATGCCCTCTTCGGTCTTGCGGACTGCTACCGCGGGATGAATATGCAGGATCGCTCTTTGGAATACTGGAACAGGATTCTGGAACAGGATCCCCGGAATAAGGTAATCCTTACCAGGGCAGGAGACGCATACCGGCAGCTCAAGGAATTTGACAAGGCTACACTCTACTATGAACGGGCCTTAAACATCGAATTTGACACATATGCCGTACTCGGCCTGGCCTTGATTGCAAAGGATCAGGGCCGCTATGATGAGTCTTCAGAATCTCTGCGGCGGCTCATTCAGCAGGATCCCAAAAACTACCGGCTCTACATGGAACTTGCCGATTCAAGGATCAGAAAAGGCGCCAAACGGGAGGCGGTAGAAATTCTGGAAGAATGTCAGAGACAGGGACTGCGGCACGGCAGTATTACCGAAATGCTGGAACGTCTCCGTTGAAAACTGTCCTCTCGGGCCTAAAGCCTGCAGAGCTTGAAAAAATCCTTAATCCCCTTCCCGCCTACAGGGCAAAACAGATCTTCGCCTGGATTCAGGGAGGAACAAAAAATTTTGAGGAGATGAGCAATCTTCCCCTGCCCCTCCGCCGGGAACTGGGAGAAAAATTTCTTGTCCGCGGAAGCGTCCTTGCGGACTGCCTTGAAGACAGTGACGGAACAATGAAACTGCAGCTTGAACTTACCGGCGGGGTAAAGATAGAAACGGTGCTGCTTTCCGACGGGAATGAACGCAAGACCGCCTGCCTTTCCACCCAGGCGGGATGTCCTGCGGGCTGTGTTTTCTGCAAAACCGGCGCCCTGGGTTTCCGCAGAAACCTTAGCGCCGCAGAGATAGTTGAGCAGTTCCTCTTTTTGCAGGATTACTGCGGCGCTATTTCCAACCTGGTGATCATGGGAATGGGGGAACCGCTTTACAATCTTGAAGAACTTCGCAGAGCCCTCGCCCTCTTTAAGGAACGGGGCATTTCTCCGCGCAGAATCACTGTTTCCACAAGCGGCGTTGCGGAAGGAATACGGGATCTGGCCGATAAGGGGCCGCCCCTAAGACTGGCTCTCTCTCTTACCGCCGCCCTTACGGAAAAACGAAAGGCCCTTATGCCCATAACAAAGACCAATCCCCTGCCCCTCCTCAGGGAAGCCCTGCTCTACTACCAGGAAAAACGCAGACAGAGGATAACCCTTGAAGCGGTTCTGCTGGGAGGAATCAACACCGGGGAGGCTGACGCGGAGGCCCTGGCATCTTTTGCACGGGGACTGGATGCGGTAGTAAACCTGATACCCTGGAACCCCGTGGAGGGCCTGAAATTCCAAGGCCGCCCCCTGAGGGAACCGGGGGCCGCCGAATGCAGGGCATTTGCGGACATGCTTGAAAGGAAGGGCCTAAGCATCACCCGGCGCTACCGTAAGGGTCTGGGTATCTGCGGCGCCTGCGGACAGTTGGGGGCTGTATAGGCTTATTTTTTCTCCGAATATTCCCGGCAGGCTTCCACATAGGCAATGATATTTTCCCAGGGTACCTCCGGTTCCAGCACATGAGTAGGAGCGGCCAGCATTCCTCCTTTGGGCCCCATAGTGTCCAGGCACTCCTTTACGGCGATCTTTACCTCTGAGGGACTTCCAAAGGGCATGACTGTTTGGGTGCCGATGCATCCGTGGAAAGATAAACGCTCTCCATAGGCGCTGACAATTTCCCGGTAATTCATGGATTCAGGCTGTATCGGATTAAGAACATCTACCCCGGCTTCAATAAGGTCTTCAATAAAAGGCAGAACATAACCGCAGCTATGGTACATGATTATAATTTCAGGATTGAAATTCTTTATCTCATCTATTACCTTTTTAAGCCGGGGCTTAAGCCATGTCCTGTACAGTTCCCCACTCATCATGATTTCACTCTGCATCCCGATGTCATCTCCCAGATAGATAATATCTACCCCTGCTCTGGCGTATGAAAGCGCCCGGATAACCGCCTGTTCCGTGACGGCATCCAGAATAAATTTCGCGGCAACCTCTTCGCTCATCATATCCATCATCAGATCTTCCATGCTCCGTATGTACCAGGATGTCTCCCATATTGTCACCTGCATATTCCCCACCGCCGCAAGACCCCGCTTGTGCAGGGCATCCACCAGAGGTTTTTGATGACTGTTATCCCCGTTTTCAAAATGGGGAAACGGATACTCCCTGATTTTTTCAAAATCCGTTATTCCCTGCAGGGGATGGAGCATGCGGGTCATGTGCATGGCTTCCGCACTTCCCGGCACGTGGGCTATTCCCCAATTGTCTATGAGGGTACCCTCCTTGAGCGGACAGGAGTACCAGGCTAAAAATTTTCCGGTATTATCCGTCACTTTGATATCCGGAACATCACGCCAGGGCATATCAAAAAAATCCTGATAGGAAAGATCCGATCCGGTCTTTTCCCTGTACACATCAACAAGATGGGGAGTCAAACCGAACTGCGGCGGGATATACTCAAAACCCTTCCTCCGTAACAGGGACAAAAGGTTTTCACGATGGTTCATGGAAATGCCTCCGTATGAGATAATGCCAGAATAATATACCAGACTTCTATTCCAGTTGACAGATCCCGGTACCAGGGCTTTGCTGCATACAGAATTTTTTCCCGGCTAACCCAAGTAAGAGGCCGCCCATTATTTGAGCGGCCGTCCTCACTGTTTAACCGAACCGCTGGTCATGCCCGAAACAATGTAACGCTGGCCCAGAATATAGAGCAGGATGATGGGTATTGTACACATGATGATATTGGCGCTGATCAGGTTCCACTCGTTGAAGTGCTGCCCAAAAAAGTTGTAGATGCTCAGAACCATGGGCCACATGCTCCGTTTGCT
>JAIRNJ010000029.1 GCA_031258115.1 Treponema sp.
TCATCGGCAGTTAAAGTAACTTTGTATTTCTTTGCAGACATAGACCCCCTCCCATTTGGTGACTATGCCTTTAGTATAAATTATAATACCCACTATTTCAATGGTGACTGACTACTAGCGGGATAATTCTTCTAAATTATCATTTTCTATGAAATATGTTTCTTCAGGTGTAAAATTAAATAGTTCGTATATTTTCCTATTAAGTTTAATTTCAATAGATTTATGACTATCTCTCAAAATCATTTTACAAATTTTTTCTATTTCTTCAATCTTATTGGAACTTGGTTTTGTTATAGGTATTGGTTCTAAATATGCTTTTTGCATTAAATAGCCTCCGTTGTCAAGAATTGATACATATCTTTTACAGAGGTATCTCCCAATCGAAGAATTTAAATAAGCCAGAAGAAAAAACAGATGTTCGCCAACCGCAAAGAAACACGTTTTGTCAGTAAATAAGTTTTTATCAGTAAGACCAAATCGTGGAAAGTCTTTAATATCGGATTTGTGTATCCGCATGGTTTCTGCCCATAAAAGTTTCTGCTTAGAAAAATCGTCCTTTTTAATTAAGTAAGGATTCTCCCAAAATCAACCACTACATTTTGTTTACCAAAGGGTTTAGCGTATAATTCCAATCCGTATCCACGCCGCTCCGTCGCTGACGATAACGGTCTGTTCATACCTTCCCTGCCCGTTGCGTACCGCGCACTCAAACAGATACTTCTTAAACTCCTCCGCAGGCCCTATGTACGACACGTATTCCTTCTTCTGTATATCCTGGGTTATCTCATCCTTCCGTGTCCGTAGATCCTCGCTGGTACACACCATCCCCAGCTTGGTTTCCTTCCACGTTGACCCCTTCTCATCCTTTTGCCGGGTGTTTACCCCAGAACCGTCCGCCATGACATACAGTATCCCCTCTTTTTCCGCCTTATCCGGTATCTTGTCCATGTTCCGCTCTATCGGCTGCGCCCGACCGGTGTCTTCCTCATACACCTGCTTCCCCACATACTAGGTTGCTTCCTCAATCAGGCTATCCGTTATCTGCGTGGGGACACTCTTGCGCAGCATCGTCTCAGCCGGCTTGAAGGAACTTTCATGCTGCCCCCAGAACGCCGTCTCCGCCATCATTTCCAGGCTCATCTTGAAGGGTAGTTCCGGTATCTTCAAATAGTCATCCAGGGGGATTATTTCCTCCCGCCGTCCCCTCTCTCCGGGTATCCTGTCCCCTTCCGCCTTTAGGACGCTTCTCCTTACCGCAAGTGGAGAACGGGGAAGTAACGTATAGGAACAGCTGGATCACCGATCATGTGATAGAGCAGGAGACGGCGGAGGGCATAGCGGAGTGCGGGTGGCGCGGTGGAAAATAGAGAACGAGCATAATAACGTGCTCAAACATCGTGGGTATAACCTGGAACACAATTTCGGGCATGGGAAGGAACATGCCGGCGAGGTGTTTTGTTTGTTAAACCTGCTGGCATTTTTGTTTCACAGCATCCAAGATAAAGCGGATGAGGAGTATCGGGAGGCACGAGGAAGTTTTGGGAGGAGGGATGCGTTTTTCTGGGCCTTACGGTATGAAATAAACCGGTATCTTCAAGAGGACTGGCAAGGCTTGTTGCAGACGCTTGCCGGCAACGCACCGGATGGGTAAAGGGGCGCCGGCTGCTGGTGTCCGTATCGTCCTCAAAAAGAGTTTTCTCTGAATACGGCGGGGGCCGTTTCCGTGTCGGCGGTCTTTTGGTTGCCAGGTTCAATCAATTCGGGTTGGCTCTTCGAGAGGGATTGAAGGGGTAGAGATATGGATAATCCGGCCGTTACCAAAATCATACGCACGTATAGCGGGAAGGTTTGAGGGCTTTTTTACTCCCGCTTTTCGAAGACGGCCGACTTTGTTTTCGAATTCGGAATTGCTGGGAATTACAGATGTTTTTTCAGTAGGCAGCTTAAATCTGTGCGGAGTTAGGGGTTAAACTCAAGACAAGTCGCTTAACAGTGTCTACCTTACGGGGTAAAGTCCAGTCTACTTTTCCGACGCATTCCGAATCGCCAAATACAGTATCTTGCATATAGCCTCATCGGTCGAAAATGTCGAGCGGTTTTTTGTGACTTTGCGTAACTGATAATTCAACGACTCAATCGCGTTGGTCGTGTAAATCGCACGGCGGATTTCGGGGGAATATTTAAAGTATTCACACAGGTCGCTCCAATGCTCATCCCATGAACGGTAAATCATCGGATATTTGGCGTCCCACGTCCGGCCAAATGCTTCAAGGGCGTCTCGGGCCGCCCCCTCATCGGCAGCCGCATACACGGCCTTTAAATCGGCGCAGACTTTTTTCAGGTCTTTGTATGAGACATATTTCGTCGAATTACGTGCCATGTGTACGATGCACAACTGAACGCGGGTGGCCGGGAATACGGCCCGGACCGCTTCGGAAAATCCGGTCAGCCCATCCATGCAGGCAATGAGGATGTCTTCCACCCCACGGCCCCGCAAATCGTTGAGTGCCCCCATCCAGAACTTCGCCCCCTCGTTTTCAGAAATCCATAGTCCCAAAACCTCTTTTTGCCCCTCAAAATTCACTCCCAGGGCCACATAGACGCTTTTCGTACAACTTTTTCCGTGTCCTGCTTCGCCTTCACCCGTATCGCATCCAGGTACATAATCGCATAGGTCTTTTCAAGTGGCCGGTTCTGCCACTCCTTCACCTCCTCCA
>JAIRNJ010000058.1 GCA_031258115.1 Treponema sp.
GAGTGTCGGTACACCGCTAATTCCCGTAACCGGGACACCCATAACGGTAATGGGAAAATCCTGGGTGTAGGGGCTGGAGTCCGTTGAACCGTTAGGGACCGTGGCCGTAACGATAACCGTACCCGTGGCGGCGGCTGTCAGAGAATTGCCGCTGATAAACGCCCCCGGGGTTCCCGCATCTCCAAGGGTCCAGATGATGGTTTATATGGACAAACTCTATTTAACAGTTTTAGTGGTACGGATCTGACTTTCGGAAAAACCGTCTATGGTCTTGACGAGAGAGAGCCAGTATTTGGCTTCATTTTCCGAAAGGTAGGGACCTACCCGTACCCGGTAGAACGTTTTGCCGTCCAGGTTCCGGTCATCAATTATGGAAGAGATCCCCTTGGAAGAAAGGGTTTCCTGCACTCCCTCGGCACGGTCTTTGCCGGAAAAGGCGCCGGTCTGTACCCAGTAGCTGGTGTAGCTTTGCGGAGCGGGTTTGGCCGCAGGCTTTGAAGCCGGCTTCGGCGCGGTTACAGGCTTTGCCGCGGGGCTTGCCGTTTTCCGGGCCGCGGGTTTGGCCGCCGGAACAGGTTTTTCCATGGGGGTATCGGGAACGGCGGCGGTACTGGGTCTGGGTACATTGATCACCACCCTCGCGGCATTATCTCCGGTTTTTTCCACCTGGTAAGAGTCTGAGGGAGCTTCCCCATTGATATAGAAATAATTTTCCTGGACTGCCTGGGCCTGGGGGGGCGTCTGTATACCCTGGAGTTCCTCTGCCTTCCGTACCATATCCGCCGCATCTACCGTGGCAGGCTGGCCGGAATTCAGGGCAGGAAGTCCCGGACTTGTTACTGCCGGCTGAACAGGATTGACGGCCGCAGGTCTTCCGGAAACTGCCGCAAGACTGTAGCTGGGTGTAAATATCAGAATGGAAGCGCTGATTGCGATGGCAAGAAATACACCTACCGATACCGCAACAAGGAGCAGTTTTTTCTTTTCCATGATTTAATAATCCCCTCTCCGGAAACTATTGAAGGAACGGCCTCCCCTCAAGGCCGCCGCTATCTTTTCAATCCGGTATTCAAGCTTCTTTTGGGAAGACCGGGCCCAATATCCCCGGTTATCCACGATATAAATATCGGCTTTTAAGATTGAACCTTGAGGAAGTTCCAAAATGCCGGATTTTGGAACTGCGGCCATAGATTTTTTGAAATACGGGGAAAGGAAACCTTTTTGGCTCCTGAAGCGTCTGAAAAGTTCCCCCCAGGACAGTTTGTCCCGCCTGCGGGCCCGGAGAAAACGGCTCAGGAGGGGCGCCTTTACCAGGATAAGGGCGTCAAGCCTCTCAAAGACGCTGGAACGGTGAAGCAGGGCCGCATTGATCACGCAGAATTCCCCGGTCTGAGCCTTTATCCACTCTTCGGTCAGCCGGTTTGCCTCAGGATGAACTATGGCCTCCAGCGCGGCAAGTTCCGCCGCTTTCCCAAAGACCTTTTCCCCCAGTTTCCGCCGGTCTATGTTCCCCTCAGACCCCAGCACGGCTTTGCCGAAGCTGGCAAGAATGGCCTCCCTCTGCGTTTCGATGGCCCTGTGCCCCAGCTTGTCCACATCCAGCACGGGAAAGCCCTGTTTCTCCAGCAGGGCGGCAACACGGTTTTTACCGGAACAGTACATGCCCGTAAGACCGATAAGAAAAGGTGAAGTCCGTTCATTCATCATTTATTCAAAAATCCTATTGACTTAATGTTTACGTTAACATTTATATTTCTTCCGGTTGAAGCTGTTGCCGGCTTCTCAAACGAAACAATCTATTTTACTTATCGGAGGAAATTTCATGGCATCTGTTGTTTATTTTTCGAATATGGCCTATTCCGCCTACGAATCGGATCAGACCCTGCCCCGCAAATTCCAGCGCCAGCTTGAAAAGACCGGCCTTGGAGACAAGCTGAAAGACAAGAATGTGGCTATCAAAATCCATGTGGGAAGCGAGATTGGTTATACCACCATCCCGCCGGTTTTTATGCGGGTCCTGGCCCAGTTCGTCAAAGACCATGGGGGGAACTGCTTCTTTACCGATCACTATGTCGCCTCCCGCCACCCGGAGCACCGCGGCTATACCCAGGAAAGCCTGGGAGCGCCGGTGCTGGAGGCTTCCGGCCACCTGGGCAAGTACCTGTACACCAAAGATGTTGACTTCAAGAGTTTCAGGCATGTTGATGTGTCCGGCCTCATCCACGACGCCGACTTCCTCATCGACTTTTCCCATGTGAAGGGCCATGGCTGCTGCGCCTACGGAGGGGCCGTCAAGAACATCGCCATGGGCTGCGTGTCCGACCGCACCCGCCGGGAACAGCACGGCCTTGAAGGGGGCCTCAAATGGGACAAGGACAAGTGTACCCACTGCAGGGCCTGTATCTCCGCATGCAACCACCAGGCCAACAGCTTCGACGACAAGGATGAGTACAACATCAATTTCCACAACTGCACCCTCTGCCAGCACTGCCTCAAAGTCTGTCCGACAGGAGCCATCACCCTTACCGATTCAAGTTACCGGGACTTCCAGTACGGCCTTGCCCTCTGCACAAAAACTGTACTCGACTGCTTCCAGCCGGGCAACGCGTTCTTTATCAACCTCCTCATCAACATCACCGCCATGTGCGACTGCTGGGGCATGACAACGCCTTCACTGGTTCCCGATATCGGGCTCATGAGCAGTTGGGATCTCGCGGCGATAGAGAGCGCAAGCCTGGACGAGATCAAGTGGGAACGCCTCAACCCCGAAGGAGTCCCCACGGGTATCACCATGGGAGACAAAGGCCACCTCTTTGAACGTCTTCACGGCAAAGACCCCTACCTCCAGATCAAGTGTCTTGAAGAGCTGGGCATGGGCAGGAAAGAGTATCAATTCGAGATGGTAAAGTAATTTTTGTTTACCGTATATCTCCGCCAAAATGTTCCGGGTACAGCGTAATCCATGCAGGGCCGCTATCCAGAACCCGGCGCAGGGCGGCCTGTATGTCTTCGGGCCTGACCGCATCAATGTCTGCCGGCCGGCGGTGGAGCCGGGACAGGGGCAGATTGAGCAGTACCGCAGAATTTGCGTAACTCTGGGCGATGTACGCGTTGCTCTGGATGTTGGCCTCCCACTCCTTTTTAAGGGCCTTGATGGATTTATCGAAGGTATCCGTATCAAGGGGGCCCCGGACAATAGTTTCAAGCTGGGTCCGGACCGCGGCGGAAAGTTCAGCGGCCCGGCGGGGATCGCAGGCAAAGTAGACCTGCAGCATAAGTTCTCCCCTGGGCATAGGAGATGCGGAAAGTCCTGCCGAGATCGAATAGACCCCGCCGAGTTTTTCCCGTATCTCTTCGGTCATCTTTATGTCAAGGTATTCGCTTGCCGCCTGGGACGTCTGGCTGAGGGCTTCCGAATACTCGGCGGCGGCAAACCAGCCCATGTACACGATGCTCTGCTCTTCCTTTCCCTTGTAGATCTTCTTTTCGATTGCGCCGGGACGGCTGATATTGAGATCCGTCCATTGATTGAATGTCCCGGCCCCGGGTACTGAGGCAAGGTAGCTTTCAACGAGGGGCCGCAGTGCTTTAAGATCGAGGTTCCCCGTAATGACCAGCGTGTAATCCGCGGGATTGAAGCAGCGTTTGAGAAAATTCATGGCTTTTTCCGTATCAACCTTCTCAAGGTCGGCCGGTTCCATAGGCTTAAAGTGGGGATGTCCCCCGGAAATGACGCGGGAAAGTTCGTCAAAGAAAACCTGCTGCGGGTTTTCCGTCCGCTGGACAAGGGAGGTACGGTACTGATCCATCATGGCCTTGACCGCATCCGGATCGAGTTTTGTCTGGGTAAGGCCCAGGTAAAGCATCTCAAAGAGGGTTTTGATGTCCCCCGTGGTGGCGGAACCCTGGAAGCCCCGGCAGTAATCTGAAGTCCAGAAAGAGAATGAAACCTGCTTGCCCGTCAGTTTTTTGACCAGTTCAGGCCGGGAATAGGGCCCCAGGCCAGAAACGGCGGCCATTTCCGCGGCAAGGCTTACCGAAATGTCCTCACCCACAGGTGCGCTGCTCGTGCCCCCGCGGGCCATGGCGTAGAGGGCTATCTCGTTGTTTTTGTTTTTCGTTTCCCGGAGTATCACCCGCGCGCCGTTGGCAAGATCCCAGATTTGGGCTCCGGTTTCTTCATCCACAGACTCAAGAGCGATCTTCCCCGCTTCGGGCGTCCTGTCGAGGAGATCCCCTTCGGATACTGCGGCCGCAGGGGCTTCAAGCTTCATTTTTGACGAAGAAAGAACCAGTTCCCGGATACGGGCCTCCGGCGGAAGGGAGGCCTCCTGCTGTTCAGGGGCCATGACAAAGACCCGTATATCTCCCGGCTTAAAGTAGGCCTTAACCGCGGCGGCTATATCCTTCCCGCCTATGCCGGGAAGCAGGGCATTCACCGCATTCAGATCCCATTCCACACCGGTAAGATAGCCTCCGTTCAGAAAATAGGAAGAAAGCTGGTTAACAAAACCGGAAGACTCTTGTCTGTCCTTCTCGGAAACCATCTGTTCCAGATTGGAAAGAAGGGCGGTCTTGGCATTCTGCAGTTCAGCGTCGCTGAAACCATAGCGGATCATGCTCTCCTTCTCCCGGAGCAGGGCTTCGAGGCTCGCCTCGGTCAAATATCCACCGGCGCTGTCCGCCTTGGCTTCCGCCATGAGCACATAGTACCGGGAATCAAAGCCGTAACGGACATTCCCCGCTCCGGCGCCCACATAGGGGGTTTCGCTCTTCAAAGCCGCCTCGTCAAAACGGAGGCTCAGCATGTGATCGATAAGGTAATCGATAATGTCGTTCCGGTAAGCGGCCAAAGTAGTTTCCGGAACTGCCGGAGGCCGCTTGAAATAGATATCCACCCTGGTAAAGGTGAGTTCAGGATCGGTAAAAATATGAGTCTTAAAGGCGCCTTTTTTTGGCCCGGGAAGGCTGTAACGGGGACGCTTAAGCTCCGTTTCCGCCTTTGGAGCGGTAAAATGAGAGGAAAGTTCCGCTTCCAGCACGGCGGCGTCAAAATCCCCCACCAGGATCAGGGCCATATTATCGGGCCTGTACCACTTCCTGTAGAAGCCTTCAAGACGGCTTGCCGGAGCCCCCTCTATCACCTCGGGGAGACCTATGGGATAGCGCGCCGCATAGGGGCTTCCTTCGTAAAGAATGGGAAGGAGCTTCCGCCTGATCCTGTCCATGGCGCCCAGACGGGAACGGTACTCCTCCATGATAACGGAACGTTCATCGTCCACATCTTTTTCGGCAAAGGTGATGGCATAGGTCCAGTCATCCATCACATCCAGGGCCTTTGAGGGGATACGTTTAAGGCCGTCATCCCCGGTTTCCACCGGTACTTCGATGCCGTACACCGTTTCGTCATAGCTGGTATGGGCATTTACCTCCGGGCCGAAGCGCATACCCAGGGAGCGGAGGTAATTCACCAGTTCCGATTCAGGAAAACGGCGGGTACCGTTAAAGGCCATGTGTTCCACAAAGTGGGCAAGCCCCTGTTCATCATCCTCTTCCAGAACGGAACCGGCATCTACCGCAAGGGTCAGGTAGGCCCGGCCTTCGGGACGGGAATTTTCCAGAATAAAGTACCTAAGCCCGTTGGGCAGGATACCGGTTCTGACATCCTCCATGAAAGGCGCCGGATCTCCGGCCTTTCCCAGGTCTCCAAAACGGGATCGCAGGGAAGAATTTGAGACGCAGGCAATAAGTGCCGATAACAGAACAAGAGAAACGATAAAATATACTGGTTTTTTGTGTTTCATATAGGTATTATTATAGTAAGTAGAATGCTTTTTATAAAGTAATCCTGTTTTGAAAAGGAAAGAATGATATGAGATTACTGACACGTTCCGATTTTGACGGTTTGGCCTGCGGTGCGCTTCTTCTCTACCTGGGACTTATTGATGATTGGAAATTTGTTCACCCCAAGGACATCCAGGATGGTCTTGTAGAGGCTACGGATAACGACATTTTGGCAAATATTCCCTATATCCCCGGCTGTAAGCTCTGGTTTGACCATCACTCCAGCGAATCGGAGCGGCTGGGGGACAAGGTTTACTTTGAAGGAGTCTCCCGGCTGGCTCCAAGCTGCGCCCACGTAGTCTACGACTACTACGGCGGGGATGCCAATCTGGCCCGTTTTTCCCGGATGATTGAGTATGTCGACAAGGTGGATTCCGGGAATCTGACACAGGATGAAATTCTTGACCCCAAGGGCTGGGTGCTTCTCGGCTTTATCATGGATCCCCGCACGGGTCTGGGCCGTTTCAGAAATTTTACGATTAGCAACTACGATTTAATGAAGGAACTTGCCAAGGCCTGCAGTGAAAAGACCATAGACGAGATCCTCCAGTTGCCCGATGTAAAGGAAAGGCTGGAAGTCTACTTTGAACAGGATTCCCTCTTCCGGGAAATGATAAAGACCCATTCCAGGGTTGAAGGCAATGTGGTGGTGGTAGATCTCCGGAATGTAGAGCCGATCTATGCGGGAAACCGCTTCCTTCTCTACACCCTGTTCCCCGAGCAGAACGTATCCATCTGGGTAGTAGACGGCAAGAACAAGATCAACGCCGCCGTCACCGTGGGTTATAGCATCGTCAACAGAACCGCAAAAGCGGATATAGGCAGCATTCTCCTTAAATTCGGCGGCGGGGGGCACCATCAGGTAGGAACCTGCCAGGTATCTTATGCGGACGCCGACAGGGTTATTTCGGAAATACTCGAAAAAATTAAGTAGGGCGAAAAACTGCAGGAGCTTCTGTAAAACTAACCGGGTTTTGCAGAAGCTCCGGAACCTGCCCGCAGTGAGTCCGAACCATGGATCATCCTGTAAATCTTCAGGAGCAGCAGGTTCGCCGCAAGCATCACCGTAAAACTTAACGCAATCACTATAATGTTGTGAAGAATGTTTATCTCAAAGATGCGGCCGCCTGTCTTTAGGTCAAAAACAAGGGGCATGGCATTGTATATTGCCAGAAGAAGCGGCGGCGTATCCCGCAGTGTTCCTGTAAAAAAATAGTCCCCTTCATATATCTGGTTTGTAAACACGAATACCGCAAACAGCGGCACTATCCAGATAAAATTCTTTGCCATGGCTTTTGGATTGGGGACAATGCCTCCTGTAAGAAACGCATAGATACAGAAACTCAGCAGGAATGAATGTACCAGCGTGGCCTCTATAACCTGGGGGTAGTAGAAGCCCAGCTCTCCGGGAATAAGCACAAAGGGATTGTAACTGTCATTGTGCCAGGCGCCCATAACAAAGTTCATCACGGCGCCCAAAAAACCCAGGGTAAGGGCATAGTTATCAAGCATGTCATTCTTGAAGAAGAGCCTGAGCACGATGATATCCAGGGCGATGTTGCAGACATTGAGGGGCAGGCGGAGGTAAAAATTCCGGTCGCTAAACATAAAAAGCTTTAAAAGAATAAAAAACAGGTAGAAGAAGGCAAAAAACAGGGATACTACAGGGAATTTCGTTTTCTGCCCGCCTGCATTTTTAAGGCCGGTATTATTCTGCCTTTCGCTCCGGCAATAACGGGCCAGTACAAAACCCAGGTACGCGCACCAGATGTAGATCATGCAGTGGAGAAAGTTGTAGCGGTTATAGGGATAGTGGCTCATAAAAGAGAAGCCCAAAAGCGCCGTGCTGAGGGCAAATCCCCCGTCAAAAAGGATGCTTTTCAGGTTCCGGGCATGAAGGCCCGCGGCCTTGTTCCGCGTTTTGCGGAAGATGCTGAACCAGGCGTAGACCAGGGCGGAAACGCAAAAAATAACAACCAGAGCGAAAGTAAGGGCAGAAACAAGTTTCTGTTCACTCATTTTACTCCTCCGTAAAAATAGTATCACCGATAGCACGAATGCACGCGGCAAGATCCTTTTTTGAAAGAGACGGGAGGGGGAAACTGCGGCGGAGAACCGTTGCATTTCTGCTTCTGTCCTGTAATTCGCAGCGGATACTGTAATCGTAGTCTCCCGGCGAAAGGGACAGCTCAAGACTGATGCTGTAACGGGCGCCATCAACAGTTTCGACACCTGATCTCTTTACAAGCCTTGTGAGATGCCTTGTCAAGGCCCGCTCTCCGGCCTGAACACTGAGTTCCGCGGGAAGCCGCAGCCCTTCCTGCCTGAGCCCTCCCCGGTTGATGGCATAGAGTTCTTCGGCGGCCTCATGCTTTTGGGGGCCGCGGGAAAATTTTGCAAGATCCGTATAGGCATCCGCAATCATATCCTGTTCCCAGACGGGATCGAATCCTTCCAGTGCGGCTGCTGTTTGGGCACGGTTTTTGAAGAGCTTGCCTTCCTCATATTTATATGAGGGCAGTGCCGCGGGGATGATGTTCGTTTCAAAGTCCCTGGCCCGGCGGAGGTAACTGAGGGCGCGTTTCGGATAATCTTCAAAGGCATTGTAATACTGGATCAGCGCATCCAGATGCTGTTCTCCGCCGGCAAAAGATTCTCCCCGGTATGCGTCGGCGCTCAGAAGACAGTATTTCTTGTAAAGCCTCCGGTGAACCTCATACTTGAAGCGGTAATGAATGCGCCGGATGAGGTTTCCGGCGGCCTCGGACAGGCTTCCCGCGGGCTTGAAAACTTCCGACTTTTCAAGGCCCCCATAAGTTTTATAGAGGATCTCATGGAGATCCCGGCGGTAGCGTACCGGATCTATGCCGTAGTTGAGCATCCAGGAAAGGTCGCTCCCTTTAAGGCAGTCTTCGGCATAGAGCCGGGCCGTCTCCAGGCGTCCGGAAATCTGATAGACCTGAGCCAGGTTAACCTTGGAGAGAGGGGAGGTATCACTGTCGTAGGCCGCCTCATAGTCCTCCAGGGCCTTGTTAAAATCCATCTGGCGAAGGTAGGCCTCTCCCCTGGCAAGATGCCCGGAAGCCCTGTCCTGGCTTGCCAGTGCGGCGTTGGTTCTGTCAAAGGCCGAACCAAAGCGGTAGAAACGGGTTTCCAGGATCGAAAGATTATAGTGAGCCACGGCTGTAAAAACCCGGTCTCCCGCCCTTTCGCCCCCGGCTATTGCCTCAAGATACCACTTCTTCCCTTCGTCATAGTTGAAGTTATCCGCATAAAGCGTCCCCAGAGTCATGGCAAAATCCGAATCCGGCCCAAAGCGTTCCATGGCCCGGAGCATGAGCTGCTGACCCTCTACCAGACGGTGAACCTTGTAGTACATCCAGCCCAGATTGCTGATCGCCTCCCGATCGTCGGGGTTGAGCGCCAGAACCCGTTCCAGATAATCCACGGAAACCCGATCTTCGTTGAGGTATGCGGCTGTCCGGGAAAGTCTGAAGAGTATATCCGGGTTATCGGGTATAAGGTTTTCGGTGATCCGGTACTCCTCCCATGCAAGCGTATAGAGGCTGCGCCCAAAGTAGAGATTCCCCAGCGCCCAGGGAAAACGGGGTTCGATGGGGTAAAGTTCCTTGCCCCGGCTGTAGAGTTCTATGGCTCTCTCCCAAAATTCGCCTTCTTCGGCCCCGACAGCCTCCTGGAAAAGCTCATCCGGAAGGGGAAAAGCATCCTGAGCCCTGCCGCCGCCCCCCAGACTGAAGAGCAAAAGACTAAAAAAGATTAAAACAGCCGTGTTTTTGCCTGTACTCCCCTTAGGGACACCGGGAAACAGGGCGAGGGGTGGCAGAATCCAGGCCAGAACACGCCGCCAGAGGGGTATTGCGTCCCGGTATGCGGCACTAAAGACCCGGTACGCATCCTGCATGGCTCTGAGGGACTCAGGCCCGTACTCGGGGGCAAAGCGGGCCGCCGCGGCTCCCTGGTAGAGCGCATAGGTTCCCCCTATCCCGTCTTCCACGGATTTTGCCCATTCGGCCTCCCCGGTAAGAGTGCGCCGCCTCAAACCGGCAAGGCTCAAGCGCCGCCGTACATGGGCCCAGAGAAGCAGGGCCTTTTTTCGATCCTTCCGCAGGATACGGGAACGGAGAAGTTTTCCGCAGCGAATCCAGAGAAAAAACAGGGGGAGGATTATCAGGATGATAAAAGGCCAGTGACTCTGCAGAACACGGCGCGCCCCGGCAAGGAAATTATCCATGACGGAGACTTCCCTTTCCTCTTCCGTACCCTCTTTTGCCCTGAGCTTCGAATGGTTATCGAGAATCTCCTTCATGAGCCTTTCAAACTGGCTCTGATCTCCTGACGAAAAACGGAATTCTTCCCCTGCGGCCAGTTCATCGCTGGTGGGATCGAATTCCATCCAGCCGTAACCGGGAAAGGGCACTTCCACCCAGGCATGGGCCATGTTGGAACGGACAGGATAGTAGTCAAAGGTGTTTTCTTCGGGATTGATAAAGAAGCCGGCCCCTACCCGCGCGGGAATTCCTATGGAACGGAGCAGCAGGGCCATGGAAAAGGCATAATAGGAACAGTAACCCTTCTTCGATTCAAAGAGGAAATACGAAAGCTGATCCCCGTCGGGGGCTATACCGGGTTTAAGACTGTAACGGTAATCTCCGTACTTGAGCCATTCATAGACGGCATCTACCTTCTCCCAGTAGAAATCCAGACCTTCGGTTATCTCCCGGGCATAGGCGGCCAGACGCTGGTCTCCGCCGTATTCGGTGTACAGGGCGTACTCCTCCGCGCTGAGACCCAGATTCTCCGCACCCGGAGGCTCCAGAAGGGAATCGTAAAGTTCAAAGGAGAGGGCTTCGCAGACTCTGCTCTGCACCGCATAGGCGGAGCTGAAGGAAGAGGTATCCCAGGTTTCAAAGGGAAGTACCTCCAGAGGCGCATTCATGCCGATGAACGCCGCCGAATCGAAGTTCACCAGGTAGTATTCCTGATTGGTAAGCCGGGAATCCCTGATGGGCCCCGGATCGTCGAAGCGGGTCCGCGTTCCGGGGAGGCGCTGGGGGTGAGTCTTTTCGTCGATGCCTTCCATACGGAAGAAACCCTGCTTCCGGCTGTAACCGGAAAGCACATAACGGCGCAGGAGAATGTGGCTGTCTTCGGAATCCTTCTTTACGATAAACACAAGATCATCCTTCATGCTGATCTCGGTTTCCAGCCTGAGAAACTGGGAAAAATCAAAGCTGAAGAGTTTAGGCTCAAGAAGGCCGCCTCCCTGCTCCACGGCCCGTTCCTGGGAAGGTTTAAGGAAGAGGAAGCCGCCCAGCAGGGCAAGAAGAACGAGGACAGCCGCGGCAGGCAGAATCTCCCCCCGGCGGAGACTGACTTCCCGGGGCAGGGAGAAAAGAAGAGCCGCCGCTTCAAGGAGAAGGAGGCCCGAAAAGATGAGAATCATCACCACGGGGAAGCGGTAGAGGCCGATGTTTACCGTCCGGGCCATGGAATACACGATCAGGAGCAGTACCATGCCTGCCACGATGGAGGCGCGGAGGAATGTCCGGGACTTGAATGAAGCCGCCGTGCTGAAAGCGGCCCAATAGTAGGGGATAAGGACGACAAAGTAGTTCCGGTCGAGGTTGAGGAGCAGGGAATCGAGGGATACCGCCAAATCCGGCGCAAAATAGCGGGGCATGCTGATGAAGAAACGGCAGATCCAGGGCACCAGAACGAGTCCGGAGAAGGAAACAAGGGGGGCCTTGACCGTCAGGGCAAAGGAGAGCCCGCCCATAAAACCTGCCAGAAGCGTTGTAACAAATACCGGGCCGTCGGCCATGTCCCGGCTTATCAGCCGGAACTGAAAAAGGATGGTAAAGAGGGCAAGGGAATGAAGCGTAAGAGCGACAGAACTCTCTACGGCGGGGATCCTGGAATGTGGAGTATGCATCTGCATTTCTTATTCTCTTGACTCTATTCTATCATAAAACACAGAGCGGGCGTTGAGCCCCGGCTTTTGGCTGTAGATTGATGCGGAACTTTGGGCCGCTTCCCGAATTGAACGGCCTGCCCCGGTTTCAGAATCAGGGCCGCCGTAGAGAAAGAGGAGTTCGATACGCCGGGCGGGCCCCTGTTTCTGCAGGAAACGGTCAAGAGCGGCGTCTCCCCCAACGGAGCCGGTACTCCGGAGCTGAACTCCGGCCTTCGGCCCCCGCTTACGGGGAAGGGCCAGGATGAGGCAGCCGTATTCCGGGGAAACCGGAATTCCGGCGGTATCAACAGAATCCGCCGCGGAAACCAGTTCCCCCGCGGCCTTGAGCGGCAGAGACGCCGGATAGGCCAGTGCGGCGGACAACTCTTCGGGACTCTGCCCCCGCCCTCCGCCGCCGATCCAGCCGAACCGTATCTCCATCCCCTTGCCCGCACAGTCCAGGGCGGCTGCCAACGCGTATTCGCAGAGCATATCAGCCGCCTGCCTTCCTGCCCGGACTGAATAGAGGGCAGGATCGGTTTGGGTATCCACCAGAATGGTAAGCCGGGAATGGGGAGGAGGTTCCCTTTCGCCTTCCCGGACAAAGAG
>JAIRNJ010000087.1 GCA_031258115.1 Treponema sp.
CCTCCCATGCCGAACCTGTTTGAACGTATGCAGCACCTCCGGGGTACGGAAAACCTTTTTATGGATTTCGCCTACGGCGACAGCAGAGTCATCAAGCTCCGGAACATGCTGATGGAATATTATCTCACCCAGATGGAAAAATGGTGCAAAACGCCGATAGATTCGATACACATTGCCGACGACTGGGGCAGCCAAATATCGCTGCTTATATCGCCGGATATGTGGCGGGAATACTTTAAACCGGCCTATAAACAGTTCTGCGATATGGCAAGGGATTACGGCAAATTCATTGTAATGCATTCGGACGGCTACATCGTCGATATTATTCCCGACATGATCGAACTTGGCATACATGCGGTCAATTCCCAGCTTTTCTGCATGCCCATCGAAGAGCTTGCGGGGAAATTTCATCACAAAATCTGTTTTTGGGGCGAAATAGACCGGCAGTACATCCAGGTATTCGGAACGCCCGAAGAGATGCGGGCTGCGGTACGGCGTGTTGCCGGGGCTTTCCTTAAATACGGGAAAACCGGTTTTCTCGCCCAGTGCGTTTATACCCTGAAGGCCCGCGTAGCGAATAAGGTGGCGGAATTTGACGAGTGGAACAATATCAATGCGGAAGTGTGATTCGTGCCGGAGGCTTGTACAGGATGCCGGGTGCCTGATTTTGCTTAAAAAAGATAATTCAAATTTTACCGGTAACCGACTGGAGATACTCTACTGCCGCAAGGCCGTCCGGGGCGCTGGAGCGGGGGCGGCGGTTTCTGTCCCGGACGCAGGCCGCGGCATCGGCTTCCATGTTGGCAAAGTAGCCGGTGGGCCCAGAGAAGGTTTCGTCTGTTTTCCTGAGGGAACGGAACTTTTCCGCATAGGGGCTTGCACCGCTCTCCCAGACTTCAAAAATTCCGTTCCCTATCCTGAGCCTGCCCCGTTCACAGGAAAACTCCATCTCGAAGACGAGGTGATCCCTCCCGGCTCCAAGCTCAATGACAAAGGGTACGGAGATTTTTGAGTTTCCGCCGCCGCTACGGCTTATGCTGCCGGCAAGCCAGGAAGTTCCCGTTTTACCGTGGAGGCGGGCGCCCCAGCATTTTTCGTGTTTGAGAAGCCCTCCGCTTAGAAACATGAGGGCGTCGGCCAGGTGTGTGCCGTCGTGCCAGAGCATCTCATCCAAACGACGGTTCTTCCCGAAGCAGAGGCTGGCCTTTACACTGAGGAGGGCGCCCAGGCTGCCGCCGTCGAGAATCTCCTTCATCCTGATATAGTCCGCGGAATAGCGGCGTTCGTGGTTGGTTACAATTTTGATCTTCCCGGATTGATGGAGGGCCGCAATGGAGCGGGCCGCCCTGAGGCTGTCCGCAAGAGGCTTCTCGCAGACAACAAGCGGAACGCCGCAGGAGGCGGCGAGACGGCAGTAGAAGAGGTGGCTGTCCGGGTGGGTCGCTATATGGAGGATTTCCGGTCTGTGCCCGGCAAGCATGGATTCCGCATCGGCATAAACGGGAACCTGCCAGCGCCGGGCAAAAAGCCGCCGCCGCTCTTCATCAATATCGCAGCCGGCAACAAGGCGGCAGTCCGGGTTCGCGGCAATGGCCCCCGCGTGGGTTGCCGGTTTTTCCCGAAGGCTGTCATCCTCAAGAAGGCTGGCGATACGCCCGAGTCCTACTATGGCGGCCTTTATCTTTTCGGCGTGAAGCTTTGTTTCATGGCCGATTCTGTTCCCGGAAGCTGCCATTCCTCATTCCCCGGTATTTTTGTGTGTTTTTTTATCATGCCTGGAATTGAGGAGGGAGTACATCACCGGAGTTACAAAGAGGGTCATGACTGAACAAACGGAAAGTCCGCCGACAAAGGTCTTGCCGATGGGCTGAATGGTATCCGCGCCGGCGCCGGGGAAGAAGGCAATGGGAACCATGCCCAGAATAGTGGTGAGGCTGGTCATCAGGATGGGGCGCAGGCGGTTCCGTCCCGCTTCGATACAGGCCTCCCGGACTTTAAGGCCGCGGGCCCTAAGGGTGTTGGTATAATCCACAAGGACGATTCCGTTATTCACCACCACGCCTACCAGGGCGACGATGCCTACCGCGCTGAACATGGACATTGCCTGACCCGAGAGGCGGTAGATCCATATCACCCCAATCAAAAGGAGCGGAATGGAAAAGAAGATGATCAGGGGATCCACAAAGGATTCAAACTGGCTTGCCATGAGCCCGAAGACCAGGAACACTGCCGCGGCAATGATAAAGATGAAGCGTCCGTAGTAGTTGCGAATCTCTGCAGCTTCCCCCAGATAACGGACCGTTACCCCCTCACGGGGTACCAGGTACTCTTTTACCGTCGCCTCAAGCCGCTGCTGCATGTCCGTTGCGGCGATTCCCGGCGGCAGATCCCCCGTGATGCGGATCACGCGTTCCCGGTTTTCCCGGCGGATGGAAGAGGGAGAACGGCTTTCCGATATCCGGGCAAGATTTGAAAGGGCAATGCGGTCTCCGTTGCGGCTCATGACAAAAACGGCGTCGAGGTTGGGCAGCCCCCGGCGGTCTTCATCCCGGAGCATCACATCCACATCAACAAGTCTTTCCCCCTGGGTGATGGTGGCAGCGGTAGTACCGTCCATGGCGGTACGGATCTCGGCGGCGATGGCGGCAAGAGAAACACCCATGGCGCTGGCCCTGTCCCGGTCAATCTCTACCCGGAGCTGGGGCGCCCCTTCATCAATATTCACCGCGGCATTTTCAAGCTCCGGGAGATACCGGGTTATGATCCCCAGGATCTCGTTTGCGCTCTCCATGATCGCCGTGTAATCCCGTGAGCTTACGGTAATCTCCACTGCCGACGTGTTTCCCATGCCGCGGCCCGCACGGAAGGAAAGCCGCGCTCCGGGCAGGCCCCGGAAGTAGGAGGCCAGTTTCTGCTGAATGCTCGCCGGGGTATCGATCTGCAGAGCCGGTTCGGGCAGGGTGATCTGAAAAGTCCCCTGATTGGTTCCGCTCCGCCGGGCGGTAAGGATAAGATTTATGTAACCCTGTACTTCTTTTTTAACAATCTCCTCAAGATCGAGGAGCATCTGTTCGGTTGTTTCGATGGTGGTTCCCTGCGGCATGGACACATTCATGGTTACATTGTCGTCTGTTCTGGTACGCATGTACATGTTCATGCCGATGCCCTGGAACTGGAGCAGGGAAAAACAAAGGATGGCCAGTACCAGCAGTATCACTGCGGCCCGGTGCGAGAGACAGTACTCCAGCCCCTTTTTGTAGGCCGAATCAAGCCCGGTAAAAAGGCCTTCCATACGGTCGTCAAGAAAACGCAGGGGAGCGAAGCTGAGGGGCCGCTGCCTGCGGGTATTCAGCTTGAGGATCGAACCGGAGAGGCTCGGCACCAGGGTAACCGCCACAAGCAGGGAACATATCAGCGAGATACATACGGTAAAGATCAGATCGCTGAAGAGCTGCCCCATCTGTTCTAGATCGTTCTTCCAGATGATAAGGGGAATGAAGACGCAGAGGGTGGTAGCGGAAGATGTGAAGATCGCCCGGAGCATCTCCCTGCTGCCCAGAATTGCGGCGACGGCAGACTTCGCCCCCCGTTCCCGGTACGTGTGAACATTCTCCAGAATTACTATGGAGCCGTCCATGGTCATGCCCAGCCCCATGATGAGGCCCGTCATGGTAAGGAGATTGAGGGTAAAGCCGAAGATCGCCATAAACATGATCGTGAGGAGTATGGAAACAGGGATCGCCAATCCTATGATAAGGGTTCCCTTTATGTTTCGCAGGAATATGAAGAGGATCAGCATGGCAAGCATGGCGCCCTGTATGGCATTGGAGTAGACCTGATTCAGGGTAGCGCTGATCATGGTGGTGTTGTCGGAAAGCACCTCAAGGGAAATGCCGCGGGGAAGCTGCGTATTGATCTCTTCCAGGGCTTCCTTAACCCGGCCGGCTACCTGAACCTGGTTGGAATCGCTTTCGCTGGTAACCTGAATGTAGACCCCGCTCATGCCGTTCACATAGACGCGGGCCGCATTGTCGTTGTAGGCAAGGCTTACCTCGGCAATGTCTTCAAGACGGAGTACCATGGAACGGTTTACGTTGATCCCTCCCTGCCCCGCGGGAATATTGGTAACTTTAACCACGAGACGCTTTACCTGATCCACGCTGGTAAGCTGTTCCTCGGTCATGATCTGGTATTCCCGCGTTCCCCGCCTGAGGTTTCCCCCGGAGGAGAGGATGCTCTGGCCTTTAAGGGCGGCGCTAAGGTCATTCAGGGTAAGCTTGAATGCGGCAAGACGGTTCAGGGAAACGGCAACCTTGACTATCTGGGTGGTGCCGCCGGTAACTTCGGCTGAGGCAACCCCGTCGATCCGCTCGATGTTGGCCTGGATCTCGTCCTCGGCAAAGATACGCAGTTGATCCGGCGGATAGTTGCCCCGGACAACAAGCCGCATGATGGGCATGGCGCTCATGTCAAAGCGGCGGACTATGGGGGGTTCTGTCCCGTCGGGAAGGGAGTTTGCCAGACGGTTGAGCAGGGTCTGGGCATCGGTTACCGCCTTGTCCATGTCCGTGCCGTAGGCAAACTCCAGATTGATGAAGCTGGCTTCAAACTGGGAATTGCTGGTCATGTTGACCAGTCCCCTGGAAGAAGCCAGTGAGCGTTCCAGTCTTTCGGTAACGTTGGCCTCCACATCCGCAGGTCCCGCGCCGGGAAAACGGACATACACCGAAAGCACCGGCGGGTTTGCCGAGGGGTAGAGATCCACCGCCAGGTTAGGCACCATGGTAAGGGCCACCCCGATGGCCAGGGCGTAGAGTACCACGATGGTAACAGGCCGTTTGACTGAATAACCGGAAATGTTCAAACCTACCCCCTGGAAAATACCGGTTGGACGAGGCCAAGCGGTGTTTCCCCTAAAGATTCAGAGTCCGCCCCAATGTGGGGCATGCTCATCATTAGAGTTGTTCAGAAACTTCAGTTTCTGAACAACAACCACTTCAAAACGGCAAAATGCAGAGCATTTTGCAAGACTTGTTCGAGAACCAACCGGGTTCTTGAACAAGTCTATTCGACCAGTCTGACAGGATCCCCGTCGCTCAAAAAATTCTGACCTGCGACAACAACCTTCTCCCCGGGTTCAATTCCTTCCAGAATCTCAACCAATTCCTCATTCTCAAGTCCGGGCTGCACTTCCCGGCGGCGGGCCGTGTTCCCTTCATCCGTAATAAAAACGATCCACCTGCCGTAGGTGTTGATCAGGGACTGCCGGGGAACAACCGGCACGCCGGATCGGGTATTGGTTACAAGGCTTATCGTGGCGAACATGCCGGCCTTTATCCGCGAATCCCGGTTGGTAAAGCGGAGCCGTATCCTGAGAGTTCTGCTTGCAGGATCGAGTACCGGAGACAGTTCGTCTACAAAGGTGGTAAAAACCTCGCCGGGCAGAGCCTCCAGCATCACCTGGGCGGAAAGCCCCCGGCGGGCGGCATTGGCAAAGCGTTCCGGCACAAAGGTTTCCACCACCAGTGTGGAGAGATCCCCAACCACATAGAGGGCCGCCCCGGTACTTACCGTGTCTCCCGCGCTGTAGTTTACCTGCAGGATCGTACCGTTCACCGTAGAGACGACGGGACTTAAGGAGTAGCTCTCGCCGGGACGGGAAGGATCGACCATGGCAACCACATCCCCCCTGGATACCATGTCCCCTATGCCCAGCCTGATTTCGGTAAGCTTACCCCCGACCGCGGGGTATATGGACACCTGATTCCGGGCCAGCACATCCCCGTTGAGCACCACACCGTTCTCGATGGTTCCCAAACCGACTTCATGCACCCTCACCACGGAAAGGGTACGCTGCGTTGAACCCTGTGCGGCCCGTCCTTCCTCTCCGGCGGCGTCCTGTTGAAGAGCTCCGGCCGGAAGAGTTTCCCCGCCGGCTCTGCGGGCCAGAACCATGCGGACACTGAGCCCTGCAAAGAGAAGAATCAACAGAACAATAAGAACTGTTACCGCGATGGAGATCCCCGACTTTTTTTTCACTCTTCACTCCCGGGACGGGCTTCCTCAGCCCCATTTTTACTCTTCATGCCGCATCAACTCCCGCCAGTCCGTATTCACCGCCGCGGCGAGATCCAGCACCGTTATAAGACAGGAAAGTTCACTCTGAAGCAGAGAATACCGGGCCTCGTTGAGACTATTCCGGGCATCCTCCAGGGACAGGGACTCTACCGTACCGCTTTGAAAACCCTGCTCCGATAATTCATGGTTCCGCCGGGCAATTTCAAGCCTGAGTCTGTTGATCTCCAGGGTCTCCAGGGAACTTTCCAGCTTCACCGTCAGGGTGCGAATCTCCTGCGCCGCGCTGGTTTCGGCGCTTTTCAGATCCAGCCGGGCTTTTTCAACGGCGGCTTCCGCCTTGCGCAGAGTCTGGTTTTCCGTAGTTCCCGGAATCCAGGGATTGACGGGGATACTCAGCGATACGGAACCCGACACCGAATCGCTGAATTTGCCGTCCTCTCCACCGCTTCCCCGGCCTCCCCAATCCGCGGCGAGCCTCAGGGAAGGCGCCCTGTCCCCGATGCTGTTCTGCTTCCGTGTATTCTCCGCGGATTCAAGGGCAAGCCGCTTCTCCGCAATATCCGGCCGCCCGGAAAGATGCCGGGCAATGAGGAATTCGCTGTCCAGCTTTAAGGGACTTACTTCAATTTTTCCTTCAAGATGAATAGCCTGCCGCTCAAGACCGATAAGGTCGAGAAACGAAACAAGATTCTGCTGAACCGAAGAACCGGCGGCGCTCAGATCGGAACGGGCCACCTCCACGGCGAGACGGCTGTTGAGAAGGTTGAGTTCCCCGGTGAAACCGTTTTCATAGCTGATCCTGGTTTTTTCAAGCTGCCGTTCCGCAAGATTCAGGGCATCCTGCTTGTGTGAAACATTTTCCCGCTCCGCAATCAGGGTATAGAAAGCCTTGGCCACCTGAATTTCAAGCTGCCTGCATGCATCATCGTAGGAGAGAAGGGCCTCCTCATAGGCAAGCCTGATACCCTTCATCCGGTAGGGAATCCCCGCATTGAGGCCCAGGGAGACACCGGCGGAGAGACTGTAGCCGAAATTGGCGGCATCGGCCTTAAAACCGGGATCGACAAAAAGACCGGTTCCGTAATTGACGCCCCCGCCCAGGCTGAGGGAAGGAAAAACCTGAGCCCACAGATGCTTTGACGAATATTCGGCATCGGAGAGATCCAGCCTGGATTTTTGCAGATTCAGACTGGTATCCAGGGCCATGCGGACGGCCTCCTCCAGCGTGATGGCCAGAGACTCCCCTTCCTGCCCAAAGAGAACCGTAGAGAGGATGAAAAGGAAGAAACACATCCCCCTGCGAGGAAAAAACCTCATGATAACTCCTATGTTAAGCGGCGGTATCGCCGCTTATGTAAATCGAAGCGGAACGAAGTTCCGCATAACTCCTATGTTAAGCGGCGGTATCGCCGCTTAGGTCAATCGAAGCGGAACGAAGTTCCGCATAACTCCTATGTTAAGCGGCGGTATCGCCGCTTATGTAAATCGAAGCGGAACGAAGTTCCGCATAACTCCTATGTT
>JAIRNJ010000224.1 GCA_031258115.1 Treponema sp.
GGGCACATAGACTTTCCCGGCATCTGGAAATTGATGAAGAAGTATAACCACAAGGGATGGGTAGGTATAGAGTCAGACGGTACGCCGGATCCTCTCGCTACCATTCTTTTAACATCCAGCTATATCAAGAATGTGCTTGACCCGATTTATAGTTGATATGAATACGGTAAGCTGGAATCCGTTGTAAATGATTGTTGATGCCGCTCCGTTTTATATGTGGAGCGGCCTTATTTTGAATTGGAGGGTTATATGAAT
This sequence comes from Treponema sp., assembly GCA_031258115.1. Lineage (GTDB taxonomy): Bacteria > Spirochaetota > Spirochaetia > Treponematales > Breznakiellaceae > JAIRNJ01. The sequence continues at coordinate 256 of JAIRNJ010000224.1, forward strand.
AAAAAGCCAGAGCCTATAGAAGGCTTTCCTTTCTTTTCCCAGGCGAGTCTAGAGAAAGGCTATTTTAAACTCGTATCCCGTGAATTTGACGGTGAAAAAATTGATGTCATTTTTCGCAAGGGTAAGGCAGATATATCCCAAAAAGAAATTGATGATCGCCTTGCCAAGGGAGAAGAGATACATCAATTTTCAGTTGGTCCTAAATGGAATTCACGTTCTTATACCGCTACAAAAGTCATACCCCATGTTGTTTGCCGGCAGGATGTGCCTGTTGAATTGCGCGATGGGACGGTAATCTATGCGGATATCTATACTCCCAAAAACACAACAGAACCGCTGCCGCTGTTGATAGCCTGGGGGCCTTTCGGCAAGCGCCCGGCGGAAGGAATGGACGAGTTTAACCATCACGGTGTTCCCTTGGGAACGGTCTCTACCATGAATAAATTTGAAGGCTGCGATCCCGGTTATTGGTGTCATAACGGCTATGCCGTAGCCAATGTTGATCCCCGGGGTATTGGTCATTCACAAGGCGATGTATATTTGTGGGGTACCCAGGACGGACAGGATGGATATGATTTTATCGAATGGGCTGCGGCACAGGAATGGTGCAACGGTAGAATCGCAATGTTCGGGAATTCTGCGCTCGCCATGGTTCAGTGGCGTATAGCCGCCGAGCAGCCGCCGCATTTGACCTGTATCGCCGTTTGGGAAGGGACCGGCGATATGTATAGGGAATCGCTGTGCCTTGGAGGCATACCGACCATAAGGTTTGAACATTACATAATCAGCAGGCTCCTGGCGGGCAATTATATTGAAGATAATGCGAACATGATATTAAAATATCCATTGATGAATAAATTCTGGGAAGACAAAATTCCCAGGTGGGATAGAATTAAAATCCCGGCTTATCTCTGTGCCGGTCTATGCCACACGATTCATCTTCGGGGATCCCTAGAGGGCTTCCACAGGATTGGCAGCGAAAAAAAATGGATCAGAATCCATCGGGAGCATGAATGGACGGACGCCTATAATCCGAAGAATCTTGAAGATCTAAAAAAATTCTATGACCGCTATCTAAAGGACATTCGTAACGGCTGGGAACTAACATCCAAGGTTCGTGTTGATGTCATGGACGCTTATGAGTATGACTTCAAGAAAGAGCGTCCCGACAATGAGTTTCCACTGGAGCGGACTGTCTACAAAAAATTTTATTTAAATGCGGCGGACAGGAAATTGTATGATGAGCCGGTTGCAACGGCAAATGAGCTTGTATATGACCCTGACAAGGATGCCGTGTCGTTTGTTTATAAATTTACTGAGGATACGGAAATCACCGGATACATGAAAGTTAATATCAATCTTGAATGTCGCGACTATGACAATATGGACCTTCAGCTTTGGGTAACCAAATATAAAGAGGATGGCACGTTTGTTCCGCTCAAACTCATGGGTATAGAAAACCGCGGGGCTTACAGTTATTACCGGGCGAGCAGACGAGAGCTTGACGAGAAATGGTCTACCGATTATCAGCCCGTTCAGGCCCATCGTCGAGACGAACCAATGGAAGAAGGAAAAATATACGAGTGTGAGATACCGATCCTGCCTCACAGCCGTTTCTGGCATAAGGGTGAGGAACTGCATCTGGAAATATATGGCTATGTTGTTCCCTCGGGACAGACCGCTCCACCTACGCCATACTTTGACAACGGAGGAAAGCATGTGATCCATACGGGGGGAAATTTTAATTCCTATTTGCAAATTCCCGTCGTGCCGCCCAAATATCAGAGCGGCGAATTTAAGTACTATGATTAGAAACTCGAAAAAAGAGGAGTAATTATGAAGAAAGCAGAGACGGATATTGTGATATGCGGGTCAGGTCCCTCTGGGCTGACGGCGGCGGTGCAGGCGGCAGAGAACGGCGCAAAGGTTGTTGTTCTGGAAAAAGCGCAGGCTGTAGGCGGAGCTTCGAATATGGGGATGGGACCTTTAGGCATAGGAACCAGATTTCAAAAGCAACAGATGATCGATATTACCGTAGAAAAGGCGTTTAATATGTTTATGGAATATACCCATTATAATGTAGACGCCAGGCTGGTAAAACGATATTTTGAGCAATCTGCCGAAACGATTGAATGGTTGGAAAGCAATGGTGTTGAATTTGAGGGGGCCTTTCGTTATTTTCCCCGTTCTGAGGCGACTTGGCATATTGTAAAATCAGATCAGGGTATTGGTCCCCGGGCGGCTTCATTTATGGCGAAAGCCCTGTATGAAAAAGCGCAGGAACAGAGCGTCCAATTTATGCTGCAAACCACGGCAAAGAAAATCATCATGGAAACTGGGAGAGTTACAGGTGTAATAGCCGTTGATGCGTCCGGTGATGAGGTGCAAATCGCATGTAAAGCGGCAATTATCTGCAACGGTGGCGCCGGTTCCAACAAAGAACTCATTAAAGCTGAAACCGGCTTGGAACATGGCGAAAATCTTTTCAGCTTTGCGGTTCCGGGGCTCGTAGGCGACGGTTTGCGGATGGCATGGGAGGCCGGCGCTGACAAATTACCGGTGAGAATAGAAATGGCGGCCGCCATGGAAGGTATGGATGATCTTCCCCAGAGCGTCTCCGTCATAATGCACCAGCCAAACCTCTTGGTGAACAAGCAAGGTAAGCGTGTGATGAACGAGGATCATATGCAGAATTCCACGTTTCTTTCGAATGTGGCCGCGCATCAGCAGGATAAGATAGTTTTCAGCATACTGGATACTTCTATCGTAAAATATTATATTCGCCGCGGAGTGGATCATGTGAGTCTGGTGCGCAATAACCCTGATGTGTCTGACTTCAATGATGGTGTCCGTATTGCAGTGGAAAACGGAAATAAAGGTTTGTTTATAGCCGACTCCATAGAAGATTTGGCGGAAAAAGCGGGGATTAATAAAGAGAGGTTGGTTAAAACTGTGGAAGATTATAACGATTTTTGCGACAGTACCGATGAAGAATTCTTTAAAGACAAACGTTATATGCGGCCGCTTATCAAGGCGCCCTATTATTGTGTCAAAATCAGGCCGGGCGGATATGGAACCGTGGGCGGCATTCGTATCAATGAAAATTGCGAAGCGCTTAACAAAGATTTTGAGCCTATTACCGGCCTGTATGCGGCGGGAGCTGATGCCTGTAATATTTACGATGATAGTTACATGTTCCTTTTACCGGGAAATTCCATGGGGTTTGCGGTTAATACTGGACGTATTGCAGCAATAAGCGCTTCGAATTTTGTAGAATCTCTATCTGAATAAAAGCGATATACGATGAATACGGTCCATATTGTAATTGATGGTAAAGATCTTGATGTTAAAGCGGGAAAGAACGTTCTTGATTGTGCGTTGGATTCAGGAATATATATTCCCCATCTCTGTCATCACCCCGATCTTGTGCCTGCGGAATCTTGCCGTATGTGCATCGTACAAGCAGAAGGGAGGATAGTTTCGTCCTGCGCCTTGACAGCCGAAGACGGTATGAGCATAACGACTAACAATGAAGAGATAAAACGCATGAGAATCCTGGCTCTTGAGCTGCTTCTTACCGCGCACCCTGAGGATTGTACAACCTGTCCCAAATACGGTAACTGTGAACTCCAGATGCTTATTCAGTATATAGGACCAACTACCGGACGTTTAAAAATGCGCACAAAAGGAATTAAAACAGAGGATCGCAATCCTCTCTTTGTTCACGATATGAACCGATGTGTACTCTGTGGCCGCTGTATACGCGCCTGCGGTGAACTACGGGGCGTAGGAGCGCTGGTTTACCAAAAAAAAGACATAGAGGTTTATGTAGGGACTCTCCACAATAAATTGTTAATTGATGCTGATTGCCGCTTTTGTGGAGCTTGTGCGGAAGTGTGTCCCACAGGCGCAATACGTGACAAAATAAGCCTGGCGGAAGAAGGCCGCACAAAAGAAGACGGCGCTATTCCCTGCAAGTTTGCCTGTCCTGCGCATACCGATATTCCCCGGTATATACGCTATGTGAGGGAAGGGAAGCATGAAGAGGCTGTGGCGGTGATCAGAGAAAAATTGCCGTTTCCTAAAGTATTAGGACATATTTGTACGCATGTATGTGAAATTAATTGCCGCCGTAAGGAAGTTAACCAGGCGATGTCTATCCGCGACATTAAACGGTACGCCGCCGAGCATGACACGGGTTCCCTTTGGAAAGGAAAAGGCAAACAACTTCCCTCTTCAGGAAAGAAAGTGTGCGTGATAGGCGGAGGTCCAACGGGCCTCACCGCTGCATATTATCTCCGCAAGCAGGGACATGATGTTACGCTTAAAGAGGCAATGCCTGATGTAGGGGGTATGCTCGTTTACGGGATACCGGCATACCGGCTGCCGCGTCAAGTTGTAGCTGAAGAAGCCTTGCTCATTATTGACACAGGAATTCATATAGAAACCAACGTAAGAGTAAAAAAGCCCCTTGATTTATTGAAAGAATTTGATGCGATACTTATTGCCATAGGCGGACATGCGGGGGTACGCCTCCCGATAGAAGGTAATTCCCTTCAAGGTGTTATTCTCAATACTGATTTTCTTCGTAATGCCTCTATGGGCGTTTCGACAGGCATTGGCAAAAAGGTGATTGTGCTGGGCGGTGGGAATGTCGCTTTTGACTGCGCTCGAACGGCAAAACGTCTGGGCGCAGTGGAAGTCCAGGTCGCCTGCCTTGAAACAGGTGAGACAATGCTTGCTGATGATGAAGAAATAGAGGGCGCGCAGGAAGAAGGGATAAAGGTATATCCTGGGAGTACCTTTGAACAGATTACCGGATCGATTTTTGTTACCGGCGTTGATTTTATGAAGGTAAAAAGCTTTAGCTTCGATGAGAACCGCCGCGCCATTATTGAAAAAGAACCTGATTCCGGGTGGCATATTAAAGCGGATACTGTTATTTTTGCTGTAGGCCAGCGCCCGGATCTTAGCGCCGAGGCAGGCTTGGAACTGGGGCGGGGCAACTGTGTTGTAGTTAATGAGAAATCCGCATCCACAAAATTGCCGGGTGTATTTGCGGCCGGAGATGTGGTTTACGGCACCAAGTCAGTGGTGGAGGCGATAGCGGCGGGGAGATCCGCGGCATCGGAAGTAGACCATTATCTTGGCGGCGATGGGGATATTTCTGAAATATTAGCGCCGGTTGAGGATTTAGACAATGCTATTCCCCAAGCGGGGTATATTGGTCCATGTCCAAGTTTCGGCAGTTTAAGGAGAGCAAAGGCTGTGCTTACTGATGCTGAAACACGGCGAAGCAATTTTTTGCCGGTGGACTATGGCATTAAACCGGAGGATATTTCCGGTGAATCCCAAAGGTGCCTACAATGCGATCTGCGATTAAAAATACGCTCCCCGCGGAGATGGGTTGATTATACGGAGCAGAGAGAGGCGCGGTGATGGATGCGATTGCTGTAGCTCAGAAAATGAGCAAGGTTGAATTATTGGAACGCATCAAAAACTCTGAAATTCATGATTATGCCTCCCGGATAACGTTAAACGAGGCAATCTTGCGAGCCGGAAATGAGTCATCCGCATTGGGCGCTCCGGTGAGCCTGGTTATTGCGCTTGATAACAGTGATGTGTCCGGATGCCTCCTGGAAATTCTTAGAATTGAGCGGGAGAAGTTTTTTATCGGGATGGAAATAGCTGTTTTATGTATCACTGATTCTGCGAATTATACAATCAGAAAAACTTTGTACATACCGGAATACGCCGCTGATTTTGCGCAGTCTCTCGAAGAAGATGCCCTGAGGCATAGCTTTAACATCGAATTAGGGATTGTTGATATGCGCTCGGCAAAGGGTGCTTTGGTGATTCATCCGGCAACACTGGTGATGCTTGCCGACTATTTTGAAGGGAAAGCGTTAGGATATCGGTATGTATCGGTGAATAACAGGCCCCTGCAAAGAGTGGAAGGGGAAGCAAAAATTGCCACGCTCCTGGATGCCAAAAACACCAAAGCTCTGGAAATAGGCTGCGAGTTTTATCCGCAAACCGCTGCCAGTTTGAGTATAAACGAGCTTGATATTGTCAATGGTGTTATACGTGTATTGACAGAAAAAGAGTGCATAATAACAGAGACAGCAAAGATTCTTGCGAGCGCTCAGAGTCAGCATTGCGGAAAATGCGTGTTCTGCCGTGAAGGACTCATCCAGTTGACATCGATACACAAAGATATTATGGCCGGAAAGGGAAAGATGGAATACCTTGATCTGATCAAGGAAATTGGCAGGGCAATGAGCGCCGGCTCTTTTTGTTCACTTGGTCAGCGTTCTCCCCTAATCGCCTTGAGTGCCATCGAGCATTTTATGGATGAATATGAAGCGCATATAAAAAAAAGAAATTGCTTTGCCGGTGTCTGTATCTCTTTCGTTGCTATTTATATCGACCCTGATATATGTACCGGATGCACTGAGTGCTTGGATATTTGTCCTGTGGATTGTATTGAAGGAAGGAGAGGATATATTCACATGATTGATGAAAAGGATTGTACCCGCTGCGGAAAATGTATCGAAGCGTGCCCGGAAAATGCCGTCAATCAAACAAGCTCAAAACCGCCAAAATTGCCTGATCGTCCCACTAAATGCGGTAAATTCCGGAACCGTTAATGCAGGAGATGAAAGTTGGGTCTAACCCGGCTGTTATATATTAGAAGTGTTAAGGAGAGGTGTATGAAAGTATTAGGAATTTCTTTTGGGAGAAAGTCGAAAAACTGTGAAATTCTCGTAAAGCAAGGGCTTCGGGGAGCGGAATCGGCGGGAGCACGGGTGCGGTTTATTAGTACGATTAATCTGAACATTTCCCATTGTACCGGCTGTTCTGCGTGCAGCATAGCCAGATCGAAGGGTAAGCAAATTAAGTGCGTAGTAAAAGACGATTTCAACTCGGTAGCGGAGGCTATTCTGGATGCGGATTCGGTGCTTGTCGCCGCACCGGTTTATTGTATTGCTCCTACCGGCCAGTATAAAAACCTGGCCGACCGCTTTGGCCCTGCATACGATCAGTATGCGCTTACCATCGAGCAGGAAAAAAGGAAAAGGGAAGGCGCCGAACTGCTTGATGAGCGGGTATTGAAAAAACGGCATGTGGGTTATATTTCGGTAGGTGGAGCTCACACCCAAAACTGGGTTTCCCTTGGCCTCCCAAGCATGCATATCCTTGGGTTTCCCAGCGGCATGATTCCTGTTGGGCAGATTGATGCCTACGATATGGGTCAGACCGGCAATCCAATTCTGAATAAAGATTTGATGGACACCGTTTTTGCGCTGGGCAAGCGGGCCGCGGAAGCGGCCGGCGGGAAAACTGAAGGCGCCTGGGTGGGCGATGACGGGGTCTGCCCTGTCTGCCATCTTAACCTTGTCACGCTTAAGGGAACTACCACCGTTGAATGTCCCCTTTGCGGCATTGAAGGCAAATTAAGCGTGGAAGGCGACAAGGTTCATGTTGCATTCCCGCCTGAGCAGCAGGCCCGCTCCCGCTACACCTTGGCGGGGAAAAAAGAACATATTGACGAAATAGCAGGCTTTAGAGCTGTCTGCGGCCCGAAACTTGAGGCTAACAAGGAACTGCTGGAGAAGGAATTGGAGGTCTTAAAGCAATATCCATCTGCATCCGGCGAACGGACATGGTAATGAAAAGATAAATATAAGTACAATTTTTGCTTATATAAAATTTTTGTATTGGAGGGTTTTATGGAAACGAAAGATGACGTAGGGAAAAAAGAAATTGTCCTAATAGCAATGGGACAGTTTGCGAACAACATGTCCTGGGCCATGGTCGGAACGTTCCTGGCCCTATTTTACACCGATGTGGTCGGGTTGACCCCGGCGGCCGTTG
>JAIRNJ010000233.1 GCA_031258115.1 Treponema sp.
CAGTGGGATCTACTGGAGCGATGGGGTCGAGTTTACCGCCGATGACCTTATTTATACCATCGAAGCCCAGATGAAAACCCCTGGAATGGCTTATACCGGGCCTTTTAACGCGTATGTGAACCGTGTGGAAAAGGTCAATAACTACGAAGTGAAAATTTACATGAAAGAGCCCAACTCCCGGTTCCATACCAATTTCCTTATCCGTTGGGGCGCTTGTTTCATCATGCCGAAACATATCTTTGAAAAACAGGCCGATATAACCACCTTCAAATTTAATCCCCCCATTTCGCTTGGGCCCTATACTCTGAAGGACTATGACCCCCAGGGCAACTGGTATCTGTGGGAAAAAAGAAGCGACTGGCAGAGAACTTCTCTTGCCCGCCTGGGTAGCCTTGAGCAGGCGCCGAAATACGCTATGTACATTGCCGCCGGTACCAGTGATGTTAAGGTTATGTCCCAGCAACAACACCAGCTTGACGTGATCCACGACATGGCTCCCGAAGGCGTTATCACTCTCAAGAGAACCAATCCCACATCCAAGACCTGGTTCCCCAACTTCCCCTGGGGACATCCGGATCCAACCCAGGTAGCCTGCGTCATTAATGATGAACGCCCCGGCCTCAATAACAAAGATGTCCGCTGGGCGCTAGCTCTGTCGCTGGATATTACTCGTCTTGCCATTTCCAGTTATCGCGGTGCTATGACTATCTCGGCCCTTGCGGTGCCGCCTACCGGTATGTACCCGGAGTACTACCATACTCCTCTTGAGCAATATCTTAAAGACTATACGTTGGATTTGGGCGATGGAACCAGGTTTAAGCCTTATAACACGGAAGCGGCGATTAATATCGCTAACGAAGCCCGTAAAACTTTGGGGGATATGGTTCCGACCACCCCCGCGGATATCAAGAAATATGTCGGCGCGGGCTGGTGGAAGTATGATACTGCGGCTGCCACCAAATTGATGCAGAAAGGCGGTATGCGGAAAAACGCAAGGGGTGTTTGGGAATTCTCGGATGGGAAACCATTCAAAATTTCCGTTATAGGGCAGACCGATAATGAACCGAGCCAGAACCGTTTGGCGGCCATGGTGGTGGAATGCTGGAAAGAGTTCGGCATTGATGCATCGTTGAATGTTTCTTCCGATTTCAGCCCCTATACCCGGCCCGGCGACTTTGATGTTTATCTCCAGTGGAACATCGAAACCTGGGGTGGTCACCCTGACCTTTCATACTTCCTTCCCTATTTTCATTCCAACCAGTATGTTCCGATTGGGGAACCCCAGTACGGAAGAAACGCGGGCCGCTGGAAGAGCTCTCAGACGGACAGGATCATAGATCAGATGATGCAGATCAATATGGACGATATTGATAAAAGCGTCGAGCTTGGCCAGCAGTGGCTTAAAGTAGCGCTGGACGATATGTTCGAGATCCCGATCTGTTCGTACAACGTTTTCACCGTTATGGACGAGTGGTATTGGACCGGTTATCCTGATATAAATAACCCCTATACCGATCCGGTTCCGAACTGGGCGAACTCACGATATATGTATCTCAAGCTTAAACCCACCGGGAAATAACGGTAACCATCGATCACTTGGGCCGCGCGGATATCCGGTCTGCGCGGTCTATGTCTTACAGCCTAAAGGACAGCGAGATGAAAAGGTTTTTATTGGGTTATGTGTTGCCGCGTATTGGGCAGTATATTATGGTCTTGTTTGTGGGGGTTACCGTTACCTTTATTATCCCGCGGCTGTCACCTTCCGATCCGGTTCAGGGACAGATCGACAGAATGATGACAGCCGGTGCTCAGTATGACCAGAAAATGGTTGAGGATTTTAGAGCGAGTCTTTCGGTGCTTTACGGACTGGAAGGCTCAGGTTTTCAGCAATACCTGAATTTTTGGGGACGTATGCTCAGGGGAGATCTTGGCCGTTCGCTCTCGTCTTTTCCAACACCGGTCATTGACCTCATCAGAAATTCTATGCCATGGACTCTTGGCTTGCTTCTTACCGCCACAATCATTTCATGGATTGTGGGAAATCTATTGGGCGCTTTTGCGAGTTATTATCCCAAAAATAAAGTATTTGGCAGTTTTGATGTTTTGAGCCAGGCGATAAGGCCGGTTCCCTACTACATACTCGCTCTTCTTTTGGTGATGCTTTTTGCTTACGTCTGGCCGATTTTTCCAATTCGCGGCGCATACCCCATGGGCATGAGGCCGAACTGGTCATGGCGATTCGTCTTTACGGTCTTGTATCATTCTGTACTGCCCGCGTTCAGTCTTATATTGGGTGGAATAGGCGGCTGGTTTATCGGTATGAAATCTTTAACTTCAAATATTACTAGTGAAGATTATGTTGTGTACGCCGAAACCGCAGGTCTCAAGGATCGCAAAATCCTTTTTGGTTATATAATGCGTAACGCCATGCTTCCTCAGATAACGGGTCTTGCCCTAAGCTTGGGTATGGTATTTAACGGCGCCCTTATTCTGGAAGTGATTTTCACCTATCCGGGTCTTGGGCTTCTGGCGTATCAGGCGATACTTGCCACTGATTATACCTTGATTCTGGGCATTTCCATTTTTTCGATAATCGGTATTGCCACTGCATCGTTGATCCTGGATTTGATATATCCGCTGTTTGACCCCCGTGTCAGGCATCAATAGGAGTAAGCCGATGTTAAAAGTATTTCGGGATCTTTTTAGGTTTGATATTCGATTTCGGGTAGCGTTTATTTTTCTGTTATTCATTCTTGCAATGATGATTCTTTCATGGCTTTCGCCTTACGACATGAGTAAGAGTTTTCAGGTTGGAATGGATCAGCCTCCTTCGCATCAGCATCCCTTCGGTACGAATACACGAGGCCAGGATCTCTTTTTTTGGATGGCTTTTTCGGTGCGTAATTCATTATACCTTGGTGTTATTACCGCGCTTGTATCCCGCGTGCTCGCGGTGATTGTCGGCCTTACCGCTGGTTATCGCGGAGGCTGGATAGACAATGTTCTCATGTCAATCAATGACAGTTTTGTCGTCTTGCCGGTATTACCCATCCTTATCCTTCTTAGTTTTCTTGTTCGGGAAAACATGAACATTGCCATGCTTGCCATGTTTCTTGGGCTTTTTGGCTGGCCCTGGGATGCGCGGCTTATCCGAAGCCAAGTGCTCAGTTTGAAAGAACGGGCCTTTACAAAAACGGCCGTTTACTCAGGTACCAGCTCTTTTAGAATCACTATGACCGAACACCTTCCCTTTGTGCTTCCCATTGTATTTGCCACGACAATCAACAACATGATTTGGTCCATCGGCATGGAAGTAACCCTCGGCGTGTTAGGATTGAGTAGCATTACGATACCAACACTTGGGTCAACCATATACTGGGCAAACTCTCACCAGGCCATGATCGCCGGGGTGTGGTGGTGGCTGGCCGCGCCTATTGCCGTATCAATAATACTGTTCCTGGGGCTCTATCTTCTCTTCTCCAGCGTCAACGAGTATATCGATCCGCGGACCCGGCTGCGCCGGATGGGGGCTTAATCATGCCGTTCTTACAGGTACAAAATCTAAAAGCCTATTACCGGACCGAGATGTACGGCATCTCCCGGATGGTTCGCGCCATTGACGATGTGTCCATGACCCTGGAACCCAACGAAATATACGGTGTTGCCGGGGAATCAAGCTGCGGAAAAACCACGCTGATAAAGGTTCTGTCGGGGACTATCAAACCTCCGCTTAAAGTTTATGAGGGAAGCGTAAACTACCGGTTTAAATACGGCAGTGTTGATATGGCCTCGGTAAGCAACGAAGAACTGCAGAAGAATGTCCGCTGGAAGGAAATTTCCTACGTCATGCAGGGTTCCATGAGCGTGCTCAACCCGGTGCGGAAGGTGATTAAAACCTTTGAAGACATTATCGGTACCCATGAGGGAATTAAAAACCGTAAGGAATTTCTGGAACGGATACAGGAACATGTGAAGAAGCTGGGGCTTCCCCCGGATGTGCTTAACTCCTATCCCCATGAACTTTCCGGCGGCATGAGGCAGCGGGTGGCAATTGCCCTGGCGACGGTCTTCCAGCCGAGTCTGATCATTGCCGACGAACCGACCACGGCCCTTGATGTCGTGGTACAGCGGGGGGTACTGCAGCTTCTCAAGGAGATACAGGCCGAATCGAAAAACACCGTTCTTCTTGTAACCCACGATATGGCGGTGCATGCCAATGTGGCCGACAGGGTGGGAATCATGTACGCGGGCCGTCTTGTGGAAGAGGCTCAGGCGGAGATTATCTTTCAAAAACCTGAACATCCCTATACCCGGCATCTGATAAGTTCGCTTCCGGTAATCGGGGACAAATCGGGGAAGTCGAGTCTTGAGGGGACGCCGCCGAATCTGGCAAATCCGCCGGAAGGCTGCCGGTTCCATCCCCGCTGTCCTGCGGCGCAGGAATCCTGCAAGACCGAAGTTCCGCCCATGCGGGATTTGGGAGCCGGACATCGTGCGGCATGTCATCTTTTACAGGGGGGAACCTGATGAGCGATACTACGACAACAGCGGAACTGCTTAGGGTAAACCATGCAAGCCGGTATTTCCACACCGGGGGTCTTATTAACGGCACAAGGCTCATGGCGGTAAATGACGTAAGTTTTACGCTGGATAAAACCAAGCCTGAAATCTTTACGATTGCCGGGGAATCGGGGAGCGGCAAAACTACCCTTGCCCGGCTTTTATTGCGCGATCTGGAACCATCCGGCGGGGAAGTTCTTTTTGAAGGTCAAAACATTGCCGCCATTAAAAAAAGCGATGAATTCAAAGCCTTCATGAAGAAGGTGCAGCCGGTTTTCCAGAATCCCTTTGATACGTTTAATCCCCTGCGGAGGGTAGAGGAATACCTTATTGACACGGCGATTAACTTCGGGGCGGCGGCCGACAGAAAGTCTGCGCAGCCTGTGGTTGACCGGGCCCTGCACCTTGTGGGGCTGTCCCTGGAGGAACTTTCCCGCCGCTACCCGCACGAGCTTTCCGGAGGACAGATACAGCGGGTTTCCGTAGCCCGTTCCCTTATCTCCAGTCCCGGCCTTATCCTGGCGGATGAGCCTGTATCCATGGTTGATGCAAGCCTCCGCATGGCCATTGTCAACCTTTTCAAAAAACTTAAGGAAGAGGAAGGGATGAGCGTTATCTATATCACCCATGATCTTGCTACCGCGTACTACATCAGCGACCGTATCGCAGTAATGCTGCGGGGTTATGTGGTAGAGATGGGGCCTGTAGAAGCGGTGCTGGGGAATCCCCTGCATCCCTATACCCGGCTCCTCAAGGAATCGGTGCCTGCCCCCGATCCGGCTGATAAGGCTGCCTGGGCCAAACGGATAGGACTTTCAACCCAGGAGGTCAAGGAGTACTCCAGGGTAGGATGTAAATTTGCGGCCCGCTGTCCCAGGGTCATGGATACATGCCGCAGGGCGGACCCTCCCGATGTAGAGGCGGAAGGCAGAATAGTTAAATGTTATCTTTATGGAGGAGCTTCATGAACAGAATCGCTGTCAATGCCTCAGGGGGCAGTGTAAAAATTAACCGTCATATTTACGGGCATTTTTCCGAACATTTGGGCCGTTGTATCTACGGCGGTTACTGGGTGGGGGAAGATTCACCGGTTCCCAATGTGCGGGGTATCCGCACGGATGTTGTGGAGGCCCTGAAAAAAATCAGGATTCCCAACCTCCGCTGGCCGGGCGGCTGTTTTGCCGACGAGTACCACTGGAAAGACGGCATCGGCCCCCGGCCAGAGAGGCCCAGGATGATCAACACCCATTGGGGCGGAGTTACCGAAGACAACAGTTTCGGTACTCATGAATTTCTGGATCTCTGTGAAATGCTGTCGTCTCCGGGGGAACCCTGCGAGCCTTATATCTGCGGGAATATTGGTTCCGGCACTGTGCAGGAACTCTCCCAGTGGGTGGAGTACTGCAACTTTAACGGAGTAAGCCCCATGGCCGGCCTTCGTAAAAGGAACGGCAGGGCCGAACCCTGGGATGTAAAATTCTGGGGCATAGGCAACGAAAGCTGGGGCTGCGGCGGCAACATGACACCGGAATTCTATGCGGACAATTACCGCCGCTATGCGGTGTATGTCCGCAGTTACGGCAAGCCCATTTACAAGATCGCCTGCGGTCCCAATGACAGTAATTATAACTGGACAAAGGTGGTAATGGAAAAAACCTGCGGCGAACACGGCAATCTTCTGGACGGACTTTCGCTCCATTACTATACCGTGCCCGGTGAATGGGCCCACAAGGGTTCCGCAACCGAATTCGGTGAGGCCGAATGGCTTATCACCATGCGCAAGGCCTATGTTATGGAAGAACTGATACACAGGCACAGTGATATAATGGATACCTACGATCCAAAACGGAAGGTGGGCCTCGTGGTGGATGAGTGGGGAACCTGGTTCGATGTGGAGCCGGGAACCAATCCTGGTTTCCTCTACCAGCAGAACAGTCTCCGTGACGCGCTGGTGGCGGGGATTCACTTCAATATCTTCAATAACCATGCGGAAAGGGTACAGATGGCCAATATCGCCCAGACGATCAATGTACTGCAGTCGGTTATCCTTACCGAAGGCGCAAAGATCCTGCTGACTCCCACATGGCATGTGTTTGATATGTACAAGGTGCATCAGGATGCGGTAAAGCTCCCCGTCCATGTGGAATCGGAAAATGTCCAGTTGGGCTTCGGTTCCATTCCCGCAGTCACCGCCTGCGCTTCTGTCGATGATGACGAGAAGATACATGTGTCTTTGACCAATATCGATCCGAAACTGGAAAAGGAAGTAAAAATCGAAATCCGCGGCCTCACCTTCAAATCGGTAAGCGCCCGGATTGTGGGTTCCGCAAACATGCAGGATCACAACACGTTTGAGAGGGCGGATACGGTAAGATGTTCTTCCTTTGAGGGGGCCCGGTGCGTAAAGGGCGGCGTAACGGTAAGGCTGCCTGCAAAGTCTGTGGTAACTCTGGAACTTGCATAGGGAAAACTGTCCGCATTGCGGACGCGGGGCGGTACTGCCTTCCGCTGAGGAGGCCCTGCGTCTGGCGCATGAGGCGCCTGTCGCAGAGAGACTGCGGGCGGAGGAACCTGTATATGAGCGGAGGCTTGCGGTTTGCTCCTCATGCGTCTGTCTTAAGGAAGGGATCCTCTGCGCCCACTGCGGCTGTTTTGTCCAGTTCCGGGCTCTGCCCCGTGTTTCGTACTGTCCCCACCCGGAAGGAGACAAATGGTTGTGACTGATTTGGAACAAGCTCAATAAACAGGAGAAATAATATGAAAGCGACACTAACACTTCACAGGGAATTTTCCATCGGTGAAACGGACAAGAGGATCTACGGTTCTTTTATCGAACATCTGGGCCGGGCTGTCTACAAGGGCATCCATGAGCCGGGACACCCGGAGGCTGACGAACTGGGCTTCAGGAAGGATGTAATAAAACTGGTGAAGGATCTTGATGTACCCATCGTGCGTTATCCCGGCGGGAATTTTGTTTCAGGCTACAACTGGGAGGACGGCGTTGGGCCTGTGGACTCAAGACCCGTGAGACTGGATCTTGCCTGGGGTACAAAAGAATCCAACAGGGTGGGGATTAACGAATTTGCCCGCTGGGCAAAGAAAGCCGATACCGATGTGATGATGGCGGTGAACCTGGGAACCCGCGGGCCTGAGGCTGCGCGGAACATTGTTGAATACTGCAACTTCCCCGGGGGGACTTACTGGAGCGATCTCCGCCGGAGCCACGGTGTTGCGGAGCCTCACGGGTATAAACTCTGGTGCCTGGGTAACGAGATGGACGGCCCCTGGCAGATCTGCCACCGTACAGCCGATGAGTATGGCAGGGTTGCCGCGGAAGCCGCCAAGGTGATGAAGTGGACCGATCCTTCGATAGAACTTGTGGCCTGCGGGTCTTCAAATGCCCGTATGCCCAGCTTCGGTTCCTGGGAAGCGGAGATGCTGGATCATGTCTACGATCTTGTTGACTATGTTTCGCTTCATATCTACTTTGGAAACCGTGAAGGGGATACCCCCAACTTTTTGGGCCGGAGCCTTGAGATGGATACCTTCATTAAAACCGTGGCGGGTATCTGCGACCTTGTCAAAGCCCGCAAGAACAGCAAGAAAACAGTAAATCTGTCTTTTGATGAATGGAATGTCTGGTATCACAGTAACGCTGCGGATCAGAAAATGGAAAAGTGGACAGAGGCCCCGCCCCTCCTGGAAGACATTTACAACATGGAAGATGCACTTGTCGCAGGAACCATGCTGATAACTCTTTTGAAAAATGCCGGGCGGGTAAAGGTTGCCTGCCTTGCCCAGCTTGTCAATGTCATCGCTCCCATTATGACCGTTCCGGGCGGCCCTTCATGGAGGCAGACGATCTACTATCCCTATATGGATGCGTCCCTCTACGGCAGGGGAACGGTGCTGTGCTGCCCGGTGAAATGTGACTTTTACGATTCAAAGGAGTACAGCGATGTACCCTACCTTGAAACCGTTGCGGTTCACAATGAGGAAAAGAAGGAGATTACGATCTTTGCCGTAAACCGGAACCTCAAGGAAAATCTGGAACTCGAAGCCCTCGTCGCCGGTTTCGGCGAAGTCCGCCTTCTGGAACACAGGGTTCTCTGCAATGCCGATCTCCACGCGGTGAATTCCGCCGCGGAGGAGAAGGTGAAGCCGGCCCTGCAAAGCGGCGGAAAAATCGGAGGAAACTCAGGATCAAAAAAACTTGAGATTGCCCTTCCCCCGGCATCGTGGAATGTGATACGATTGGGTGGAATTTCAAATTAAGCTACGCGGAGGATTATCATGATAAAGGGTGAGGCCTATGTACTGGGATTGGACTATGGATCCGATTCGGCCCGGGCAGTATTGATCGATGCGGCAACAGGAGAGCAGGCCGGCGGTTCGGTGATGAATTACCCCCGCTGGGCCAGGGGGCTTTACTGTGATCCGGCGGCAAACCAGTTCAGGCAGCATCCCCAGGATTATATCGATGCGCTCGAAGGCACGGTGAGGGAGGCTGTTGCCCAGGCGGGCAAAGATGTCGCCGCCAGGGTAAAGGGCATTGCCATTGATACCACCGGTTCCACCCCCTGCGCCGCAGACAGCGACGGCCTTCCCCTGGCGATGAGGCAGGAATTCGCCGGGAATCCTAACGCAATGTTTGTGCTTTGGAAAGATCATACCGCCCTTGCCGAAGCCGACAAGATCAACAAGGCCGCCAAAACCTGGGGCGGCATTGATTTTACCCAGTACGAGGGGGGTACGTATTCGGCCGAATGGTTCTGGGCCAAGATTCTTCATATATTAAGCGTTGATGAAAAAGTGGCGGAAGCCACCGCTACCTTTGTGGAACACTGCGACTGGATGACCCTGCTCCTCTCCGGGGGCAAGGGACTGTGCGCAATCAAGCGGAGCCGCTGCGCCATGGGCCACAAGGCCATGTGGCACGAAAGTTACGGCGGCTATCCGGCCGAGGGTTTTCTCTCCCGGCTCGATCCCCGGCTGGTGAAGATCCGCCAAAGCCTGGGAATGGAAACCTGGACAAGCGACAAGGCCGCCGGTTTTCTCTGCGCCGAATGGGCCGAAAGACTCGGTATTCCCGGCGGCATTCCCGTGGCGGTGGGGGCCTACGATGCCCACATGGGCGCGGTGGGCGGCGGTGTAAAGCCGGGCTGGCTTATCCGGGTTATGGGAACTTCCACCTGCGATGTAACCGTGGGGCCGAAACCTTCCGGGCCGGAACAGCTTGTAGCAGGTATCTGCGGTCAGGTTGACGGTTCGGTGCTGCCGGGGCTTCTGGGTTACGAGGCAGGCCAGAGTTCCTTCGGGGACGTGTATGCATGGTTCAAGAAACTTGTTTCATGGCCTGCGGAAACTCTGCTGGATGAAGTTGAAGGACTCGACGGGGCCGTAAAAGAAAAGATAAAAGCAACGCTCTCCAAGAAGATCATTCCCCGGCTTGAGGAGGAGGCTGCAAAGATCGATCCCCGCAAGACCGGCCTTGTCGCCCTGGACTGGCTTAACGGCAGACGCACACCCGGCGCCAATCAGCACCTTACCGCGGCGATCTGCGGCCTTACCCTGAGTTCCGACGCTCCCCGTGTCTACCGGGCCTTTGCCGAGGCAACCGCCTTCGGCGCCAGAGCCATTGTGGAATGTTTCAGGGAACAGGGAGTACCCATCGAGGGGATCATCGGCGTAGGCGGCGTGGCGCGGAAGTCGCCTTTTATCATGCAGATTCTGGCCGACGTGCTTAACATGCCCATCAATGTTCCCGCGGGGGATCAGGCTGTGGCTCTGGGAGCGGCGATGTTTGCCGCCACTGCCGCCGGCCTCTACCCTGACATTCCTTCCGCGCAGGCGGCGCTTTGCTCCCCCATCGAGAAGGTCTACGAACCGCGTAAGGAAATGGTAAAAGTTTACGACGGCATTTACAAACAGTACCGGGCCCTGGGCGCCTTTGTGGAGAATTCAGTTGGATAGTTACAAGTCACTGCGGGAAGAGGCCTGGGAGGCCAACATGGAGATCCCCAGGCAGAAGCTTGCCATATACACCTGGGGTAACGCTTCGGCTTTTGATCGCAGCAAAGCTGTTTTTGCGATCAAGCCCTCCGGCATTGCCTACGGAGATCTGAAACCTGAGGATCTCGTGGTAGTTGATCTTGAAGGCAGGGTAGTGGAGGGGAAGCTTAACCCCTCTTCCGATACGGAAACCCACCGGGTTCTCTTCCGGGATTTTGAGGGCCTGGGAGGAATTGTGCACACCCATTCCACCCATGCGGCAGCCTGGGCTCAGGCCCGGCTTTCCGTACCGGTTTTCGGCACGACCCATGCGGATCATGGAGCGGAGGAGATACCCTGTACTCCCGTGATGAGTGAAGAAGCGGTGAAAAACAACTATGAACTTGAGACAGGGAATCTAATTGTAGAAACCTTTCGCAGGGAAAACATCGATCCTGCGCACATGGCAATGGTGCTGGTGGCAGGCCACGGCCCCTTTACCTGGGGGAAGAACGCCATGCAGGCGATTTACCATGCCGCAGTTCTGGAAGAAGTCTGCAGGATGGCCCTTTTGACACTGACCCTGAAGCCGGACGCAGAAACCCTGCCTGAACACATCATCCGCAAGCACTGGGAGCGCAAGCACGGCCCCAAGGCCAGCTACGGACAAAGGTAAGGCTTTCGGTTCGGAAATGCAGGCCGGGCGAGAAACCGGCTTCCCTATTTTTTCAGCCTGTAGGACACGAAGGCGATCTGCCTGCTGTCCGGCGCCCATGAATTGACATTGATTGTACCCTGGCCTCCGAAAAGTTCAGCTATTACCCGGAAATCTCCGCCATTGGCGCTCATGAGACGAAGCTGCACGTTCCTGTTGGGCGGATGATTGTCCGGTTCAACATCTCCTTTTTTGTAGGAGATGAAGGCGATTCGCTGACCGTCCGGCGATACATGGGCAAACCAGTTGTTACTTTCGTCAAAGCTCATCCGGGTTGGATTGGAGCCGTTGGCTTCCATTCGCCAGAGCTGCATGAGCCCCGAGCGGGTTGAATTGAACCAGATGTGCCTGCCGTCGGGGGAGTATTCCGGCCCGTCGTCGAGACCCCTGGTATCGGTAAGCTGTTTTTCCCGGCCGCCCCACACGGGAATCGTGTAAATGTCAAACTGACCGTTCCGTTCCGCACAGTACGCAAAAGTCCTGCCGTCGGGACTCCAGCCGTGGAGGTAGCTCGGAGCGATGGGAGTGACAAGCACAGGTTCTCCGCCCGAAAGGAGGGTCTTGTAGATCCGGCTCTGGCCGTCTTCGATGGTGTTGTGACTCATCGCAATCGAAGAACCATCCGGGGAAAGGACATGATCGTTGTTACATGCGGTACAGGCGCCGGTGTAGATCTCCGTGATGGTTCCGCCTGCAAGCTCGTAGCGGTAGATTCTTCCGTTCCGGTTGAAGATGAGGTACTGCCCGTCCCTTGTCCAGTTGGGAGCCTCGACAGTATCGTCGAATTCCCTCAGCACAGTGCGTTTTCCCGAATCCACATCCATTGTTTCCAGAATGCTGTATACTCCCCGGTCTTCCTCAGGACGCGGAGTTTTCAAAACCTGCATGGTGTTTTCCTTATTCCAAAGTTTGTATCCATATATAAACTATATCGCAAACGGTTACAAGGCGCCGGTTCTTCATTTTACAGGTCTTTCATTTTTCAGGCTCAAGCGTTGCAGAATCGCATCTTTTACTTGAAGCTGTTCAATAACCGGGCGAAAGCTGAATTCCTTACTTGTGTAAAATTTCAATGTGTGAATAAAATTGGGATATGGAGGAGTGAGCATGGCAAAAAAAATGAGTCATTCTATAGTATTTACCCTGGCGCTTGTGTTTATTACGGGAATAATCGGCATAGCCCTGTTATTATCCCTTGTTCTTATAAGCAATTTCCATTCTCTTACCCAGCGGGAGATTGAATCTAAAACCCGCGCGAGCATCGACCAAATGAAGGAGAGCATAAGCGGCCTGTTTGATCAGCACGCGGGGCTCTTGAGCCACGCGGCCGCCGGTATCGCAGGCTATGCGGCCCGTGAGGGGTCTGAAACGGGCGCTCTGTCTTACGATGTTGTTTCCCGTGCCGAAATGGAAGCCTACCTGAAACGGATAGGGGACACCATGCCGGATATCTCCTTTATTTACTACGGTAGTAACATCC
>JAIRNJ010000271.1 GCA_031258115.1 Treponema sp.
GAAAACGTGAAAAATTACGCCCTTAAGCAGGGTTTTTTTGTCATTGAGCCTTCGGGGGACAGTGTCCGTGTGGTGAAGCCCAGGATCGTCCGGGATTCCTGGGGATAAACGCCTGCTATTCGATTGGGAGCCGTTCCCGTTGTTTCAAATTCGGTTTTTTCCCGTACACCAGGAAAAGCGTCAGTGACGAAAGCGCCATGAGCATTACCGCATAGACAAAAGACATCGCCAGGGCGTTGAGGCTGGCGGCCTCCTCGCTGGCTGCCTTGATGATCGGTCCCAAGGGTACCATAAACGGGTGATAGAGGAATACGGTAAGATCGTATTCGGACAGCATGGAATTCAAATTCAACGCGATCACCGAGAGCAGGGTAGGAAGGATGATGGGCAGAATCACCCTGATCATGGTGTAAAAAGGGCCTGCCCCAAGGCTCCGGGCCGCTTCTTCAAGGGCTTTTTCAACGCTGAAAAACGAGGCTTTGACCATACGCAGGGAAAAAGGAATTTTTACTATGATATACCCTATAAGCAGAATATACGTGGAACCGATAAGCACCCGGTTAAACATCAGAAGCCGCCGGGTGTCATAACTGGTCATAAGCCCCATGGCGATCATAGTTGCGGGGAGCATCCAGGGGATGAGCATACCGTATTCAAACACAGGCGAGAGCCTGCTGTTTCCCCGGTGCAGAACCCGGGACACCACAGTTACCAGGAGCGTAACCAGGATTGCTGCCGTTGCGGAATAGAGGGTACTTACCGCAAAGGGTTTAAAAGCATTGGGGGATGTAAAAAATTCCCTATAGTTGGCGAGGGTAAGCTCCCCGGCCTTAAGGGTCCCGGCCATTATTGCGACCGAATTGGAAAATGAGAACAGGATCACCAGGACTATCGGGGTAATATAAATCAGAAATAAAAGGTAAGCCGATCCATGGGCAAGCCAATTAAGTATAGGATTGCTTATTTTGATTTTTACCAGTTTTGATTTTACCTTGGAGATAGAAATATAGTGTCCCTTTTTTTCGAAACGATTAACGAAAAACAGGAGTATCATGGTAGCGGTTCCCAGTATCACCGACATAAGGGCGGCTATATCTCTGGAAAAAGGCGCCCTGGCAAATTCGATGATCATGGGATTGATAGTCTGAAAATCGATACCACCCACAACCAGAGGAGCCGACACCGCGCTGAGTCCCCCGATAAACGTAAGGATGGTCAGCGCAAAGAAGGTAGGTCTTAGAACAGGCAGGACCACTTTGATAAAGATTTTCAAAGGCGGGGCGCCCAGATTACGGGCGGCCTCAATGGTCTGATAATCGATACCTCTGATTGCGTTGGTCAAGAAAACAATATGATTGGAAGTACCCGCGAAGGTCTGGATAAAGATAACCGCAAAATATCCTGTAAACCAGCGGGGGTTTAAATTGGGGAAAAGGTTCAGCAGGAAATGGGTTATTATCCCGTTTTGTCCATAAACGAATTTATAACCAGTACAGAGCACGATACCGCCGTACACCAGGGTACTCATATACCCCAGTTTGAGGATCTTCGCGCCTTTTATATCAAGATATTCGGTAAAGAACACCAGCAGGGTTCCCGAAATATTTACCGTTATAACCATTGATACGGCAAGGATAAAACTGTTCCTGATCGAACGCATGGCCCTGGCGGATGACAAGAGCTTCCTGAATGCTTCCAGGGTAAAACCAGCGCCCCCTTCCTTGTAGAAAATATTTATGATCATCTGAATATTGGGGTAAACCAATAGGGCCGCTATTACCCAGAGAATGCTGGTTTTGATCAACGCGCCGCCGGGACTGAATTGCAAAGTCCGGTTGGCTGTTTTAATTTCCATAGTGTTACCGCCGGTTTTCCGCCGTTAAATCAGCATCACATCATCAACGCAAAAATACAAATTTCGTTCATCTCCAAGAGTGAGTAAAGGAGAGCCGTCATTTTTTTCAAGACATTTCAGGAGCGTGTCTTCAACTCTAAAAGTATATTTGATATAAAGACCGTAATATTCCCTGTCAGTTACGATTCCAGAAAAACAAACATTACACCTGGGGGCGGGGCTGATACTTACGCGTTCAACCCTGATAAATCCCCGTTTGCCGGCCTCCGGTTTTTTCCCGTTTTGGGCCGCCGCCTTCTCAACCAGAGCCGGAGAAAGACGGTTAATGTCGCCTATAAAGTCGCAGACAAATTCGGTTGTCGAATGATTGTATATTTCGTCCGGGGTTCCTACCTGTTCGATTTTCCCCTTGTTAAAAATGGCGATTCGGTCCGAGAGGGTAAGGGCTTCCTCCTGATCGTGGGTCACATAGAGGGTGGTGATTCCCAGGTCCCGCTGGAGCCGCTTCAATTCTCCCCGCAGGCCCACCCTGAGTTTTGCGTCCAGATTGGAAAGAGGTTCGTCCAGGCAGAGGATTTCCGGTTCCATCACGATGGCCCTCGCCAGGGCCACACGCTGCTGCTGTCCTCCTGAAAGCTCCGACACGTTCCGCAAAAGCTGACTGTCACTGAGATCTATCTTCTTTGCCACAGCCCGCACTTTTTCAGTGACGATCTTTTTGTCCAGTTTGAGTACCCTCATGCCGAAGGCGATATTCTCAAAAACATTCATGGACGGGAAAAGGGCGTAGCTTTGAAACACGATGCCGATTTTCCGTTTTTCTACAGCCACCCCGGTAATGTCCTTGCCGTTTACCTCGATGGTCCCTCCGGCCGGACTGATGAAGCCCACTAAGGCGCGGAGGGTAGTCGTCTTGCCGCAGCCCGAAGGCCCCAGGAAGGTAAAGAATTCCCCTTTGTTGATGGTAAGGTTTAACCCGTCTATAGCGGTAAAATCACCGTACTTGACGCGAATATCCTTGAACTCTATCATGGCATTACCTTCCCGCGGCCCGGATGTTCTTACTTTACAAACTCAAGCTGAATTTTTTCCATCCATTTGTCAAGGTTTTCGGTGGCCAGACTCCAGTCGATGTTCTGGGGATGAATCTTGGCCATAGCCTCGTTAAGTTCCTGGGTGAAGCTGCTGTAAGTTTCCTTATTGGTGGGGATATGGCCGAACTTGGCCGACCATTCGTTTTGTACCTCCGTCGAACCAAACCAGTCAACCCATTGTTTGGCCCTGGTTTCGTTCTTCCCGGTTTTTATGATACCAATACTTTCCCATACATAAGGTATGCCTTTAGGCGGAACCACAAAATCCAAGTGGGGAACATTACGTTCCTTTTTTCGCAGCAACAGGCCTGCCAGCCAAAGTTCACCAATATTGTATTCTTCACCGGACGATACCGCGCCGAACCAGTCTTCACCGCTTTGTTCTACATGGCCGTTCTGGATGAATTGTCTCATCACATCCCAGCCCTTGTCCGAAACTCCGTACAACCCTTTGGGATCGGCATGTTCAATCAGAATGCTTGAAATAATCATCCGGGCAGTGCCGCCGCCAAGACCGAGGAGACAATATTTACCCTTGTATGCCGGATTGGTTGCAAGGTCGATCCAGTCTTTGGCAACTGTTGCGGAAGTATAGACGTTTGTATTGTAAAACATGACAAGAGGTGAAACGCCCAATGCATAAAAAAGGCCGTTGGGATCGGCGAGGGCAGAATCGATTTTGTTCAGCCAGGCAGGTTCAAATTTGTAGAGTACGCCGGCCTTGGCGAGTTTTCCAAAATCTACCGCGTTGGCTCCAAAAACCATGTCCGCCACGGGGTTGTTTTTTTCCGCAATCAGCCGGTTGATCAAATCCCCGCCTCCCATATT
>JAIRNJ010000309.1 GCA_031258115.1 Treponema sp.
AGGGCGCTGCGGGAAAAGGGTTTCCAAATTCCTGAAGACCTGAGCATCACCGGGTTTGACGATCTTCCCTCCAGCAGCATCACCGAGCCCCCCCTGACGTCGATCAGGGTTTCCACGCAGCAGATAGGGGAACGGGCACTGGAACGGCTTTCCGGCAGAATAAACGGCACGATAACAGGGCAGCCTGAAAAGATCCTTGTTTCCGGAAAATTAATGATCCGCAGCAGCGTAAAACAGTTATAAGGAAAGGCTGTTCCAAATTTTGAAACAAGCTCGGGAGTGATTATGAAATTCCTTGTCTTCGGCTCTCTCAACATCGACCTGATCTTTTCGGTGGATCATATTGTCTGTCCGGGAGAAACCATCAACTCAAGCGCATTGGAACGGAGCGCGGGGGGCAAGGGAGCCAATCAGGCGGCGGCTCTTGCCAAGGCAGGAATGGAAGTGTACATGGCCGGCAAGATCGGACACGACGGGGACTTTCTCCTGGAACTGCTGCAGTCCTACGGGGTGCGTACCGGTCATATCATGCATTGGGAAGGGGCCACGGGGCAGGCTCTGATCCAGGTGGATAAAACGGGACAGAATTCGATTGTACTCTACGGCGGCGGAAACGCGGCCCTTAAGGATTCGGAAGTGCCGGCAATTATTTCAGCCTTCAGCGCAGGGGACATTGTTCTTCTGCAGAACGAGATCCCCGTATCCGCGGCGGTAATGAGGACGGCCAGGGAGAGGGGCATGAAGGTATGTCTCAACCCTTCCCCGTTTGACGAGCGGATCGGGGAGCTGCCCCTTGAATTGGCGGATATTCTCTTTGTCAACGAGATTGAAGCGGCAGGGCTGACAGGCTTGCCCGCTTCGCAGGATTTTGAAACGGCTCTGGAAAAACTGGCCCTCCGTTTCCCAAAAACAGAGATAATCCTTACCGCGGGCAGGGAAGGCGCCTTCTATGCCCTGGGAACCTTACGGGCCAGGGGGAACATAGTCGATCTTCCCGTTGCGGACACCACGGGCGCCGGAGATACCTTTTCAGGCTTTTTCCTTGCGGCCAGAGAACGGGGCTGCGATGTAAGGGAATCCCTGCGCCTTGCCTGCAAGGCCTCTTCCATAGCCGTTTCCCGCAAGGGCGCCATGGCCTCGATGCCTTTTGCCGGGGAGGTGTTCTAAGGCATCTCAGTGCTGCTTTAACAGGAACGTCTTTTCCAGAAACTCCGCGGTTCCGTCTTCCGTATTGGCTCCGATGACGAGATCCGCCGCCTCCAGTACAGCCGGGCCTGCATTGGAGGGGGCGGCGGAGAAGCCGGCGACAGAGAACATGGGGAGATCGTTCTCCTCGTCCCCCAGGGCAATGACTTCTTCGCTTTTGAGACCCCGCGCCTTCATGGCGGTTTTGAGCCCTTCGCCTTTGGAGACCTTTGAAGCAAGAATTTCAAGAAAATTCCTGAAGGTACGGACGATGTAGACCGTATTCCCAAGGCCTTCCTTCAGGCGGGGCTTGAGAAGCTCCTGAATCTCAGGCTCGGCAATGAACATGCCCTTGATGCAGCCCGGAAAACCGGGGGCATTAACGGCCTCCCGGAGATCGCAAACCACCGCGTCCATGCCGGTGTGGTTCAGGTACATTCCGGTCTCGGGACGCCGGGATTCGGCGGCAAGGACAAAGGATCTGCCGTCCCTCTGGGGCAGAAAAAGCTGAAAGTAGGCTCCGGTTTCCCGTGAAAGGCCGATACAGAAATCCGCCGCTTCACTTTCCAGAAGAACGGCGCTGAGGATCTTCCCTTCGGGCATATCCGCTACAATTGCGCCGTTAAAGTACACCATGGGGCCTTCCGCCCCGATGGGCTGCCTGTATTTTTCCGCGGATTCAAGCCCCCTGCCTGTACAGATAATCGTCCCGATTCCCCTTTCTCTGCAGGAACGCAGGGCTTTCTCCGTCCGGCTGCTCAAAACGGCGCCGGCTCCCAGGGCGGTACCGTCCAGATCCAGCGCCAGAGCCCGGATACGGGAGCTGTCAAATTTTCTTTTTTGCATAAAAATAAGTATATTGAAAACACTTGCTTCCACATAGACATTGAAACGATATTCATTATAGAGTGTTCTATTATTGAGCCTGTTTCAACATAACATTTTGGACAGCTTCATCGTGAATGTGGATTAAACTTAGTATGAGGGTATATATGAAAAAACCTGTTTCCGCGGCTTTTTTTCCGCTGATTTTATCCGGAGCGCTCCTCTTTAGCGCCTGTCCCAATAATACAAATTCGGATCTTGAAGAAAAAACCATCCTTTATGAAGCGCCCGTTGATGATCTGGGGGGCCAGTATCAGTTTTATACCAACGACTGGCGCCGCTATAACAGCTATACCTCTTCGAGGCTCCTGAGCCGGCCGGCAGGAACCAATACGGACATCTTTGAAATTGCCGCATCCAAGCTGAGCGGTCATGAAAAGGCAGGTTACGGCCTTATCTTCGCCGCCAGCGTAGACGGGGCAAACGGCGAATTGAGCTATTACCGCCTTGTTATCACCACGGAAGCGGTGTACCAGGTTGAAAAACGGGTTTTCAATCCGGCGGCAGTGAACGAAGAAGACAAGTACACGAGCACCTATTTCTGCGGATCCAGTGATACAAAGGGGAGAATCTCGTATTTTTTATTGCAGGGTGAGGATCAGAGGCAAAAGGATGCTTTTAACCGTATCAAGGTGAAACGGGAGTATATTAAAACAAGCGAACCGGAGGATCCGGAAACAGGTAAAACTACATATACGTATAGATTCCATATTTTTTTCAATGATCAGCATGCGGACAGTTTTACCGACACCGGCGCCATTCCCGTTAGAAAAGACGATTCGACGGATCCGGGTACATGGGACGGGAACAGAATGGCCTTTACCACCGGTGTGAACAATGCCGCGGTGGGCGAAGACTTCCCCAACAATCCTGTGGATGTGCGCTACAAGCTCGTATGGAATTAGCTTAGTACCGTGATGATGGCTTCCGCGGCGGCGCGGCCATCGGCAATGGCCCGTACCACAAGGCTTGCGCCGTTACGGGAATCTCCTGCGGCCCAAACCTTGACATTGCTGGTATGGAAACTCCCCAGGGTGCGGATATTTCCCCGCTCATCCAACTCAAGCCCCAGAGACGCCACGAGTCCTTCCTGAACCACATGGGTAAAGCCCATTGCAAGGAGTACCAGATCCGCGCCGATTTCAAAGCCGGAACCGGGAATTTCACTCATCACCCAGCGGCCGTCTTTCATGGCCCAATCCACTTTACAGGCCCGGATCGAATCCACCCTGCCTTCTTTTCCAATAAAGGCTTTTGAGTTGACCGACCAGAGCCGCTCGCTCCCCTCTTCATGGGAACTTGAAGTTTTCATGACCTTGGGCCAGAGGGGCCAGGGCTCTTCGGGGGACCGGTGCTCCGGAGGCCTGGGCAATACCTCGATCTGTGTAACCGACTTTGCCCCCTGCCGGTTGGCGGTTCCCACGCAGTCCGAACCCGTGTCGCCGCCTCCAATAACCACCACCCTCTTGGCGAATGCGGTAATGGGTTCAAGACCGAAGTCCTCCCCGGCAATGGTTCTGTTCTGCATGGCAAGGTAATCGAGAGCCTGGACGATCCCCGCGTTTTCCCGGCCGGGTATCCTGAGATCCCGCGGATCCCTGGCGCCTATGGTGAGGAGAACCAGATCAAAATTTGCCTCCAGTTTCCTGGGATCAACAAAATGCGGGCCTGCTTCTCCGCTAATCCCGTCCGCTCCCCTGGCCCCAAAGCTGTAACGTGCGCTTCCCACACGGATATGGGCCTTGAAGACGACCCCTTCGGCTTCCATCAGCCTGATGCGCCGGTCAATAAAACTCTTGTCCAGTTTGAAGTCGGGGATACCGTAGCGGAGGTAGCCGCCGAGCCGGCGGTCGCCTTCGTAAACGGTAACCGAAAAACCCGCCCGGTTGAGATACCATGCGGCGGAGAGCCCCGCGGGGCCGGCTCCCACCACCGCCACTTTCCTCCCGTTCCGCTTTTTCGGAGGCCGGGGCTTTACAATGCCCAGCGCAAATGCCTTTTCTATGGCGGCAAGTTCGTTCTGTCTTATCGTTACCGGATCGTCATTTGCGCCCAGAACACAGGAAGCTTCACAGAGGGCAGGGCATACCCGGCCGGTGAACTCGGGGAATGGGTTGGTATCCTGCAGAATGGCCCAGGCCCCTTCCCAATCGCCCCGGTAGATCCTGTCCTGAAATTCGGGCATGAGGTTACAGACCGGACAGGCCCAGTGGCAGAAGGGTACGCCGCAGTCCATGCAGCGGCCCGCCTGGAGTCTGCGGTCTTCGTCCCCCAGCATCAGTTCAACTTCGCTGTAATCGTTAAGCCGCTCTTCCACGGGCCTGTAGCCTGCTACCTGGCGTCTTGTCTTCAAAAAACCTCTCGGATCACCCATTACTGTCCCCATTCAATAAACTAATATTTGGCTTCCAGCTCTTCACGCTTACGTACATCCCAGAGCTGCTTGTCCAATTCCGCAATCTTCATCTCTTCCAGAGCCCGTTTGTATTCCAGGGGAAGTACCTTGATGAATTTGGGTTTGTACTCTTCCCATTTGTCGAGAATGTTTCCGGCATATTCCGAAGCCGTCCAGTAGACATGCCTGCGGATGGCGGAACGGACATAGTTAATATCCTCTTCGTTATCCAGGCCGGAAAGTTCCACCATGCCCTTATTGAGGAAGAATTCAAAGTTACCGTTGATATTGAGCACATAGGCGATGCCGCCGCTCATGCCCGCCGCAAAGTTCCGTCCTACCGTGCCCAGCACGACAAGCTTCCCGCCTGTCATGTATTCGGCACAGTGATCCCCGGTTCCCTCCACCACCGCTTCGGCCCCGGAATTGCGCACGCAGAAGCGCTCTCCGGCCACACCGGCCGCATACAGTTCCCCGCCGGTAGCGCCGTAGAGCACCGTATTCCCGACAATGATGTTCTCGTTGCTCTTAAAAAGGGAACCCAACGGAGGGGCCACCACGATCCGGCCTCCGGAAAGGCCCTTGCCCAGATAATCGTTGGTGTCCCCGGCCAGGCGGAAGGTGATCCCCCGGGCAAGGAAGGCGCCGAAACTCTGGCCTGCGGAACCGCTAAAGTCAACGGTAATAAAGTTTTCGGGAAGCCCCTGACCGCCGTAACGCCGGCTTACATTGAAGGAAAGCATGGCCCCAACCGCACGGTCGGTATTCTTCACCTGGCTTCTTACTACAACCGGATTCCTGTTTTCCAGGGCTTCTCTGCAGTCTTCGATGAGTTTAATATCCAGCACATCGTGAATCTTATGGATCTGATCCTGAACGCAGCGGGTTTCCCTGCCTCCGGGAATATCAGCGGGGCCTTCCTCCCGGTAGAGAAGCCGGGAAAGATCCACCCCCTTATACCGTTCATCTGTACGCTGGCGGAGAAGATCCGCCCGGCCGATGAGTTCGTCAAAATGCCGGAAGCCCAGGCCCGCCATGATCTCCCTCACTTCCTCCGCAAGGAAGCGGAAAAAGTTGATAAGGTGTCCGGGTTTTCCGGCAAAACGCTTGCGGAGTTCCGGGTCCTGGGTGGCTACCCCCATGGGGCAGGTATTCTCATGGCACTTGCGCATCATCACGCAGCCCATAACGATGAGGGCCGAAGTACCGAAACCGAATTCCTCGGCTCCCAGCATGCCGGCTATCACAATGTCCCGGCCGGTTTTTATCTGCCCGTCGGTCTGGAGCCTCACCCGGCCCCGGAGACCATTCCTCACCAGCACCTGATGGGTCTCGGAAAGCCCCAGTTCCCAGGGAAGACCGGCATGGCGTATCGAAGACTGGGGACTTGCCCCGGTGCCGCCATCATAGCCTGAAATAAGAACATTGTCCGCATGCGCCTTGACAACGCCTGCCGCAACAGTCCCTACCCCGGTCTCGGAAACCAGCTTCACGCTGATCCGGGCCTCGGGGTTGGCGTTCTTCAGGTCAAAAATGAGTTCGGCAAGATCCTCAATGGAATAGATGTCATGGTGGGGCGGAGGACTTATCAAGGTAACTCCGGGGGTCGAAAAGCGGGTTTTGGCGATATTTACATCCACCTTGTGGCCGGGAAGCTGGCCTCCCTCGCCGGGTTTAGCCCCCTGGGCTATCTTGATCTGTAGTTCAAGCGCATTGGCCAGGTATTCACTTGTTACCCCGAAACGGCCCGAGGCCACCTGCTTAATCGCCGAACGGGCCCAGGTTCCATCGGGCCTCTGCGGGAAGCGCTCGGGGTTTTCGCCGCCTTCTCCGGAATTGGAACGCCCCTTGATCGAGTTGAGCGCGACGGCAATGGTCTCATGAACCTCTTTGGAGATCGAGCCGAAACTCATGGCCCCTGTAGTAAAACGCTTCATGATCTCTTCGATGGGTTCAACTTCCTCAAGCGGCGCCGGGCTTCCCGGCTGCACAAAGTCGATAAGGCCCCGGATCACATGGGGAGAGCGGTTCAGGGCATCGGAAGCGGCGCTGAACTGCTTGAATTTCGTGTAATCCCCTGTACGGGTTGCCCATTGGAGAAGGTAGATTGTTTCGGGATTCCAGGCATGCTGTTCACCCTTGCCCCGCCAGCAGTACTGACCGTCACCGTAGAGTAGACTGTCCGCCGCGCCTGGGGGCCTGTTTTCACCCAGCTTTTCATCGGCCTCTCTGGCGGCCCTGTAACGGGCCAGGGCTTCGGCCTCAAGGTCTGCAAAATGTGCACCGCCAATGCGGCTCACCGTGCCCCGGAAACACTTTTCGACAAGCGCTTCGGAAAGCCCCACGGCCTCAAAGACCTGGGAGCCCCGGTAGGAACGGAGGGTACTGGTTCCCATCTTCGACATAACCTTCAGCATGGCCTTGGAGAGGCCCTTAAGGTAGTTCTTTTGGGCATGGGAAAGATCCCCGATACGTTCCCCGTCAAAACTCCGGCTGATCGAAGCGAGGGAGGCAAGAGCGCCGTAGGGAACCACAATGTCGGCCCCGTAACCGAAGAGCAGGGCAAAGTGCATGATCTCCCTGGGCTCCGCGGTATCCGAAATGATTGAACACTTCATCCTGAGCCCTGCCCTGATGAGCCCATGGTGTACCGCCCCAACCGCCAGCAGCGCAGGAACAGGACAGCGGCCCGCGCCGGGGGAGAGGGCCCTGCGGTCGGAAAGAACGATCAGGGAAACGCCGTCGTTTACGGCTTTACAGGCTTCGTCAATCAAGGCATCCAGGGCGGTTTCCAGGGCGGATGCTTGGGACACCGAATTCTCTTCCTGAATTCCGTCTCCCGGCTTCCCGTCAAAACCCTGTTTCGTGTCCGATTCGGGTTTTAAGACCGGCGTTTCAACCGGAAAAGTAGCGTCCAGCGTCTGGGACTTAAAGAAGTCTCTCTCAAGCGCAAGCAGGCGCCCGAGATCTTCCGCCGTCATGATCGGCTGCAGCACCTTTATCCGCTTACAGCGGTTTTCGTCTTCCTCAAAAAGATTCCCCTGGGGGCCGACAAAACTCGTCAGAGTCATCACAAGATCTTCCCGGATCGAGTCGATGGGAGGATTGGTAACCTGGGCAAAAACCTGCTTGAAGTAAGAATACACCCGCTGGGGCTTCTGCGAAAAAACCGCCAGGGGGGTATCGGTACCCATGGAACTGGTAGGTTCCTGGCCGGTTTCCGCCATGGTAATAAGCAGACGATCCCGGTCTTCCCGCGTGTACCCGGCAGTCCGTTCCATAAAGAGAATCTGCCTGTCGTTGGCATTGAGGGGATCGGTTCCTGTTTCCCCCTGATCCTGCTTGAGGGTGATCACATTGTTTTTGACCCATTCGCCGTAATGCCTGCGGGTACTGACAGTCTTTTTGACCTCCGCATCGGGGATGATCCTCCCCTCCTCCAGATCCACAAGGAGAAGCTTCCCCGGAAGGAGCCGCCCCTTATATTCCACTTCCTCCGGCTTGAAATCCTGCACCCCGGTTTCGGACCCCATGACAATGAGGCCGTCTTTGGTGATCGTATACCGTGAAGGACGCAGACCGTTCCTGTCCAGAGTACCCCCCACATAACGGCCGTCACAGAAAACCATGGAGGCCGGCCCGTCCCAGGGCTCCATTATACAGGCGTGGTACTCATAGAAAGCCTTGAGTTCGGGCGATATGGGATTCTTCTCGTTCCAGGATTCGGGGATAAGCATCATCAGGGCATGGGGAAGACTCCTGCCGCCCATCACCAGAAGCTCCAGCATGTTGTCAAAGCTGGCGGAATCACTGCGATCCGGTTCGATGGACGGGAAGATCTCCTCCATCTTTTCCCCAAAACGGGGATGGGCATAGAGAGGCTCCCGGGCCGCAGCCCAGAAACGGTTCCCCTTTATCGTGTTGATTTCTCCATTATGGGCCACCATACGGAAGGGCTGGGCCAGAGGCCAGTTTGGAAAGGTATTGGTGGAAAAACGGGAGTGAACCAGGGCTACCGCGCTGCTCAGCGCCTCATTCCCCAGCTCCGGATAGTAAGCCTTAAGCTGGGAACTCATCATCATGCCCTTGTAAACGATGATACGGCTGGAAAGGGAGGGAATATAACACTCCGCCCCCGCCCTGATCATCTCCTCATTGGCCCGGAGAATCTTTTCGAGCTTTTTGCGGAAGAGGAAGAGCCGGAATTCGAGATCCGTCACGGCTTCCCCGGCCTTTGCCGGAACAGACTCATTGGCCACGAGGACAATCTGTTTAATGACAGGTTCCGCAGACTTTGCGATTATACCGATTACATTACTGTTTACGGGAACATTCCGCATGGCAAACACGGAAAGACCGGCCCAGGCGGCTGTCTCTTCGATTGCCCTGATTGTCAGCGCCTGAAGATCCGAAGTCTTCCCGTGGTTCTTCCCCGGAAAAAACACAAGCCCGGTGCCGTAGGAACCGGCCTCGGGCAGGGTAGGAATGAACTTTTTATAAAACTCATGGGGAATCTGCAGAAGAATTCCGGAACCGTCGCCGGTCTTGTTGTCGGCGCTTTCCGCCCCCCGGTGTTCCATCCTCTCCAAAACCTTGATACCCCGGCTGACAATATCATGGGATTTTTTACCTTCAATGCTGGCTACAAAACCGATTCCGCAGGAATCATGTTCATCTTCCGCCCGGTACAGACCTTTCCCCTCAAAACCGCCCATGATGGCTCCTTACACAAAAATAGACAGTCTATTTTACCCGGAAAGGCAATCTAAGACAAGATATGGGCAATTTTTCAGGGCACCGGCGTTTACTTTTTTCAAGCCGGACAGGGCGCATTTTTGCGTGCCGGCACGCAAAAACCGGGCTTTCCGCTCCAATTCCCCGGAATTGCTCCGCAATTCCTGTGGTATTTCCGCTTCAATCCCTTGCGCGGAAGAAGGATTTTGCCCAAACCGGCGCATGAAACCCCGATCCGCCCGCAGGCCCGGTCTGCCGAAAGGCAGAAAAGCATATACAGCCCTGTTATGTGCAGCGGGCCGTATACCACCATCTTTATATTCTTTTTAATATTCTCAACCAGGAAGGCTGTAATACTATTTTAAGAGTATTATTATTAGCAATAAAACTATTATTTGAAACTAAGTCTATCCATTCAGAATTTCCGATTTTTTCATGTTTTAAGACACATTCATGCTTTTTGTCTGATGCGTTTATAATTACAATTATTTTTTCATCGTTTGTTTCCCGTGAAAAAGCGAATATCTGCTCATAGTTTACCAGAAGTTCGCAATAATTGCCATTTTTCAATGCTTCTGATTCATGCCGTAATTTGGAAAAACGGCTTATTTCATTAAAAAGATTTTTTGCCATGTTTGATTCTTCCCAACTGTCTTTCCATGCAGGCCGTAAGTCATCATCGCTATACTCATTCCTTATTCCATAAATGCCATATTCACTGCCATAGTAAATAGAAGGAATGCCGGGTGAACAAAACAATACACCATACAACGGGAAAATATCGGCCTGATTTTTTAGAGAAGAAGCGACACGGTTTACATCATGATTATCCACAAAATTATACAAAGCGAGGTCAGGATAAAGACCGTCATTGGAAAATTCACGTTTCAGCGTCCATGCAAGCTCGTAGATGTTTTTATCGTGAAAACTCGACCAAAGGCTTTTATATAATTCATAGTTTGTTACAGAATCAAGACAGCCTTCATGTACCAGATGACGGTAATCACCTGCAACAATTTCACCCATAAGCCAAAACGATTTTTTTAAATTTTTGCTGAAAGAAGACAGCTCATGCAAGAAATCAACGGAAATAACATTCGCGGCATCCAGACGCAAACCGTCAATATCAAATTCTTCTATCCAATATTTTACGGCGCCCAAAAGATGTTCACGAACCGCATGACAGTCAAGATTTAGTTTTACAAGACTTGTATGCCCGGCCCAGCCTTCATAAGAAAATCCATCGTTGTATTCATTGTCTTTGGAAAAATCAATATTCGAATACCAATCAGCATATTGGGACATTTCTTTCTTTTCTTTAACATCCTTAAAAGCGAAAAAATCCCTGCCGGTATGATTGAAAACGGCGTCAAGAATAACGGCAATGTCATTTTCATGTAATATACGGACAAGTTTTTTAAGATCATTATTATTACCAAGCCTGCGTTCAACATGATAATAATCTACAGTGTCATATCCATGAGAACTTGATTCAAAAAGCGGCCCAATATAAAGCGCATTTATCCCAAGCGATAAAAGCCTTGGTATATGTTTAACAA
>JAIRNJ010000317.1 GCA_031258115.1 Treponema sp.
AGCGCATCCGGGCGAAGGCATATCCCGCTAGGGCCGAACTCAGGAGGTCTCCCAGGACGACAATACTTGTTATTTTGAACGTGTTCCAAAGATATTGGAAGAAGGGAAAGACGCTGATGGCCTTGGGATAATTTGCCCAGACTACAGGGTCTGGTATCCACTGGGGAGGGTACATGGTGACGGATTTTTTTTCTTTAAGAGAAGTGGAAACCATCCATAAAAAAGGCACCACCATTGATACCGCCCCGATGGAAAGTATAAAGTAGACAAGGGCATCGTTTATCGCTTTGATTTTTTTTCTCATATGAGCTTCCTTATTCGCTCTCAGAGTAGACCCACTTGTTCTTGACAAGCCATTGGACGATCGTAACCGCCAGGATAACCACGAAGAGGATGAAGGCCATGGCTGAGGCGTAACCCATGTTGAAATTCTCAAAAGCAGCCCGATAAATATAGTACACGATAACAAGTGTCGCGTTTCCCGGACCACCCTTGGTGAGGGTGAGCACCGTATCAAAAACCTGAAATGAGCTGATGATGGCCAGGATAATCACCATGAACAGGGTAGGTGACAACATGGGCAGGGTTATTCTGAAAAAACGCTGCCGCCGGTTTGCCCCATCAATGACTGCTGCCTCATGGAAGACAGTCGACACGGACTGGAGACCTGCCAATATCAAAATGATATTGGGTCCGAGACTTTTCCACACGCTCATAATGATTACCGCCGGCATTGCGTAGCGGGTACTTGTAAGCCAGGGTATCATCTCTTTCATACCCAGGCTGTAGAGCGTTACATTGAGGAGACCGTAATTTGTGTTGAAGATCCAGCGCCAGATGAGGGCAATGGAAACCCCCGATGTAATAGCCGGCAGGTAATAGAGGGCCCGGAAAAAAGAAGTAAAACGAATCTTATTGCTCAAAAGGGACGCGATGATAAGTGAAAAAACCAGGGTGCCCGGTACGCAGCCTATCACATAATAGCAGGTATTAAGCAAGGCCACCCTGAAGTTGACATCACCAAAAGCAGCCGTGTAATTAGCGAATCCCGCTGGTATGCGGTTGTCAAAACCGTTCCACGCCGTCAGGCTAATCAAGAAACCAGACACCATGGGGTAGATCTGGAAGACCGCAAGAAGAGCAAAAACCGGCAGAATAAAAAACGGTGCGTAACGTGCCTCAAGCCGGGCGATACTAAATTTTTTTCGTTTTACTGCTTTTCCCATTAACCTGTTCCTTATTTAAGAAGCGGATTTATTTCCTGCTGCAGAATTCTGAGGGCTTCATCAATAGATTTCTCCCCATTCCAGACGAGGGAATTTTCCCTGCTCAGGATCTGGTTTATCTCGTTTTGTCTTGCCACAACAATAGGCGCCCGGGAGAATTCTGATTCTCTCAACACCAGGGCTTTCTGAGCCGCATTCATGGACAACACCGAGACATCGTTAAACCCCGGATAGTTCAGTACCGTACTCGTCGGCGGGAACCAGGCGAATTGCTTTGCCCGTATATACTGTTGTTCATCACTGAGGAACCAGTCGAGAAATTCAAAAGCCTCGTCTTGGTTCTTTGAGTTTGAGAGTATACCGAAGGAGGAGCCGTATCCGGTGGTAGATTTCACATCTCCTCTCGGCATAGGAGCCACATCCCATTTGAAGTCCACATCGGCCAAACTATAATGAGCATACCAGGGACCGTGCCCCCCGGCATGCATTGCCGCATGCCCCTCCTGGAAAGCTCCTCCACCATCGCCGGGAACAGGCGCATAGCCGTCTCTGATGAGGCCGTAAATAAATTCGTAGGCTTTTTTCACCTGGGGGGTATTTATTGTAGCGGTCAAGCCGTCAGATGAAAAGAAGTCGCCTCCTGCCTGCCATACGGTAATATTCAGGTGTGTGAGTTCGGTACCGTAGACCTTCTCCGGTCCCGAGCCGCGAGTCAGTTTGGCGGCGGCGTTTCTATAATCGTTCCAAGTCCAGTTTTCTGTGGGATACGCAACACCGGCGGAGTCGAACATGTCCTTGTTATACCAGAGCAGCCCCAAATCATAATCGCTAGGGAAAGCGTAGGAAACACCCTTGTACTTATACACGTCAAGAAGCCGGGGGAAGTAACGCTTTATGTTGTAGCCGGGCTTCTTTTCCCTGATATACCTGTCAAGATCCACCAGGAGACCCTGGGCGGCTAGGGCGTTCTGGTAATTAGCGCTGAGCATAGCCGCGTCAGGAGCAGTCCCTGCGGCGGTCCAGGTCATGATCGTGGCAATGGTATCCGCCTGGGCGATAAACACATGCTCCGTCACAATACCCTTTTCTTTCTGGAAACGCGGGAACTGTACTTCGACCCAGTCTTTTTCCACATCACCCGTCTGAAATGAGGAAAATCTGATCTTCTTCACGTTGCCCGAAGCAGACTGCGAAGAACCTTGCCCCCTGCCTGCACCAAACGTGAAAGCCGTGATTGCCAGCAATACAGCTGTCAAACAAAAAGAACGTTTCATAAAAAACTCCTTGAAAACTATTATTGTGGTTTCAACGAAACCGTTGTACTCACATACCGTCGCATCCTAAAACATACACTTCTACGGAATAAACGTCTGAAACAGCGTACACCACTGCCCGTATTCACTTTTTCTGCCGCCGATATACGCCGCCCTGCAAAAAGTACCAGCCTGGCACCTCTACATTAGCTCTTATTCAACACCTCTCCGTATGCCTCGCCCAATATATCCCATACACAAACTGGATCGGGAGCCGATAAAAAGGTGCCCATTCCCGCTCTGTAAGTCCATGAAAAAATTGATTCTATCCCCGCGTCCGCATAAATATGAACAATTTTCTTGATGTCTTCAATGTCATGGGGAGAATCAAAATAACTCATAACCCATCGCTGCGGTATCTTTTTGTATGCCTTTGCCAGCTTCACCGTTTTGTCTGCGATTCTTTTATGAACCGCCAAAGGAACAGTGTAATCACATATAATTGATGTGGAGAACACATCAATATCCGGGCGGGATACTATTGCTTCCCAGTCATCAAACCCACGTTGAAAACTTTCATAATAGTTATTTTCCGCTGGAAGGCTGCATTGGGTGATGGTCAAGCCCGGATTGT